>CAZQJF010000028.1:0-13775 GCA_964593735.1 uncultured Streptomycetaceae bacterium
GATCGGTGGTGGGCGAGCGCTTCGTGCGCGGCGTGCAGGCGTGCCTGGAACAGCGCCTGCCCTACATCTGTGTCACCGCGAGCGGGGGAGCGCGCATGCAGGAAGGACTGCTGTCGCTCATGCAGATGGCGAAGACGTGCGCGGTCCTGACCCAGCTCGCGCGCGAGCGCCTGCCCTTCATTTCCGTGCTTACCGATCCCACGATGGGTGGTGTCTCCGCGAGCTTCGCCATGATCGGGGACGTGGTGATCGCGGAGCCCGGCGCGCTCATCGGGTTTGCGGGGCCCCGCGTCATAGAGCAGACCGTGCGTGAAACGCTGCCCGCAGGCTTCCAGCGCTCCGAGTTTCTGCTCCAGCACGGCGCCATCGACATGATCGTCGACCGCCGGGAGATGCGCGACAGGCTCGCAACGCTCCTTGCCATGCTGCTCAAGCTGCCGCCCGCGGTTTGAAAGTTCCAGGTTCCAGGTTCCGGGTTCCGGGTTCCGGGTTTGAACTTTGAACCTTGAACCTTGAACGTTGAACACAGAACGCTCGAGCAATGGCTCGAGCACATCGAGCGCGTGCATCCCAGCGCTGTGGCGCTCGGCCTGGAGCGCGTGCTATCGGTCAGGCGCGCGCTCCGCCTTGACCCGTCCTTTCCGGTGATCACCGTCGGCGGCACGAACGGGAAGGGGTCGGTCTGCGCCATGCTGGAAGCCATCCTGCATCATGCCGGCTATCGGGTCGGCTGCTATACCTCGCCGCATCTGCAGCGCTACAACGAGCGCGTCCGGATCGGCAAGGAGGAGGCGGGCGATGACGACCTGGCGCGCGCGTTCGCTGCGGTCGAATCGGCGCGCGGCGAAACGGCCCTTACCTATTTCGAATTCGGCACCCTCGCCGCGGTATGGCTGTTCGTCGAGCGGGGCGTGGAGGCGGCTGTGCTGGAAGTGGGACTGGGCGGGAGGCTCGACGCCGTCAATGCGTTCGATGCCGATTGCGCCGTGGTGGCGAGCGTGGACCTCGATCACATGGACTACCTGGGCGGGAACCGCGAGGCGATCGGGTTCGAGAAGGCCGGTATCTTTCGCAGCGGCCGTCCTGCCATCTGCGGCGATTTCGCGCCCCCGGCTGCGCTCAGGCGCACCGCGGCGGAAATCGGCGCGCAGCTCATGCTGATCGGCGTCGATTTCGGGTACACCCGGCGGGATCGGCAGTGGGACTACTGGGGCCCGCGCGGCAAGCGCAGCGCCCTGCCTCACCCGGTCCTGCGCGGCGAGGTGCAGCTCGGGAACGCGGCGGCCGCAATCACGGCGCTGGAGACGCTCCGCGAGCGTCTGCCGGTCGCGAATAACGACTTGCGGACGGGCCTGCTGCAGGCGGAGGTGCCGGGACGCTTTCAAGTGCTGCCGGGACGTCCCGCCTTCATTCTCGACGTCGCGCACAATCCACACGCTGCGCGCGCGCTGGCGGCTAATCTGTCCAGCCTGGGGCGCAGCGGGCAAACGCTGGCGGTGTTTGCCATGCTGAAGGACAAGGACATAGGTGGAGTGATCGACGCCGTGAAGGCGCACATAGGGCAGTGGTTCATTGCCGGCATTGCAGCGCCGCGCGGCGCCAGCGCGGAGTTGCTCGCGGAGCGGCTCGCCGCAGCGGGAGTAACGGAAGCGGTTACGCGTTGCGACAGCGTTGGCGCCGCCTGCACTCAAGCCTGTGATCTGGCAACGGAGAATGATAGAATTTTGGTATTCGGATCGTTCTACACCGTGGCCGAGGCGATGCAGTTGCGCGCGCAGCATGCTTGCGTGGCGCGGGGAAAAACGTGACAGATTCCAGGCCACAACGCATCACGCGCCTACTATTGAGATAGGTTCTAGATGGCGCGACCGATTAGCGACGAAGAGGTACAGCTCAAACGACGCGCAAGACGGCGCCTGATAGGCGCCGTCGTGTTGGTCATCGCCATCGTCGTGGCACTGCCGATGGTGCTCGATTCCGAGCCCAAGCCGATCAGCGGCGACGTAAGCATCAGGATTCCATCTCCGGATTCGGGCAACTTCACTTCCCGCGTAGTCCCGGTCGCGCCGTCCGGTGAAACCCAATCCGCTCCCGCCGCGAAGCTTTCCACGGAGATGAAGCCCCCACCCAGGGCGGCTCCATTGCCGGGTGACAAGCCGGCGGCCCCTCCCGCTCCCGCGGCAGGGACGAAACTGGACCCGCCGCCCTCCGCGAAGTCAGTGAAGCCGGCCGAAAAACAGGTTACGGCCAAGGCAGGCAAGCCGGACACCGCGGCCACGACGAATCGGCCCGCTGACAAGGCTGCGGCAGAGAAGCCTGCGGATGCGCCGTTCGTGGTGCAGGTGATCGCCCTGGCCGACGCCGAAAAGGCGAAAGAGATTCAGGCCCAGATCGCCGCGGCCGGAATCAAGTCCTACACGGAGGTGGTGAAAACGGCAAAGGGCGACGTGACCCGGGTGCGTGCGGGCCCTTTTGCTACTCGTGCGGCGGCGGAAAACGCCCGCGAGCAGCTGAAAGGCATCGGCCTGGCCGGCAATGTCGTTCCTAAATGACCGTTCTCGACTGGGCGGTGCTCGCGATCGTAGGGCTGTCGATATTGCTCAGCGTCATTCGCGGTCTGGTGCGCGAAGTCCTTGCGCTGCTTGCGTGGGCGGTGGGCTTTGTCGCGGCGAGCGTGCTGGCAGCGGACCTGGCCGCGCTGCTGCCGCCGGAGGTGCCCGGCGAGCAACTGCGCCTGCTGGCCGGATTTGCCGGGGTGTTCCTGGCCGTGATGCTGGTAATGAGCCTGCTTGCCATGTTCGTCTCGAAACTGGTAAAAAGCGCCGGTCTTGGTGTGGAAGATCGGGTGCTGGGGAGCGTTTTCGGCCTGGTGCGGGGCGTGCTGGTGGTGATGATTTTCGTGCTGTTGGCGGGGCTCACGTCGCTGCCTCGCCAGCCGGCATGGCGTGACGCAGTGCTGAGCCATCCGCTGGAAGCCTTTGCCGGCCAGGTCAAGGGCTGGCTGCCGGCGCGGCTCGCGCAGCGCATTACTTATGATTAGCCAGCAGCGTGTCGGACTTTGAGTGCGACACGCTGCTAATATTGGAAGTATTGGTGTTGAATGCGGATGGAGCCGTGCGCATGTCACGATTGATGGCGGTTGACCGGGATACGGCAGAGCTGTCTCCCTCCTGCAAACGATGTTATCCAGGTATCTGCCGCCCAATGCCCCTACAGCCTGTCAGCTCGGTGGTAGCCAGGAGCGACTCCCCTTGCGCTCGCCTCAACCGTTCATGAAGTCAATTCCGACAGGCTGAGACTCATGTGCGGGATCGTCGGCATCGTCGCCAAGAACGCGGTAAACCAACTCCTCTACGACGGGCTGCTGGTGCTGCAGCATCGCGGCCAGGACGCGGCCGGGATCGTCACGGCAGACGGAGCCAACTTCCGGACGCATAAAGGGCCCGGCATGGTCCGGGACGTATTCCGGACGCGCAACATGCGCTTGCTGGTGGGGCAGTCGGGGATCGCCCATACGCGGTATCCCACCGCGGGTTCCGCGTGGTCGGCGGCCGAGTCGCAGCCGTTCTACGTCAACTCGCCCTTCGGCATCGTGCTCGGCCACAACGGCAACCTGACCAACACCGAGCAGCTGAAGTCCGAGCTTTTCCGCCAGGACATGCGTCACGTCAACACCAACTCCGATTCGGAAGTCCTGTTGAACGTTCTGGCGCACGAGCTGCAGGAAAACGCGACCAACTACAAGCTCGATCCGGCGACTATATTTGCGGCCGTGTCCGGCGTCTACCGGCGTTGCCGCGGCGCCTATGCCGTGGTTGCGATGATCGCCGGTTACGGACTCGTGGTGTTCCGCGATCCGTACGGCATCCGGCCGCTGATTTTCGGGCGGGCCGAGACCGACCACGGTTACGAGTACATGGTCGCCTCGGAAAGCGTTGCGCTCGACTCGCTGGGGTTCGAGGTAGTGCGCGACGTCGGGCCGGGCGAGGCGATCTTCATCGACCAGGACGGCAATTTTTACAACCGCCAGTGCGTGCCGAACGCGTCGCTCAATCCCTGTATCTTCGAGTTCGTGTACCTGGCGCGCCCCGACTCCGTGATCGACGGCATCTCGGTCTACGAGACGCGGCTGCGGATGGGCGAGAGCCTGGCCGACAAGATCCAGCGACAGCACCGCCACCTCGACATCGACGTCGTCATCCCGATACCCGACTCCAGCCGCCCCTCGGCAATGGAGCTGTCCAAGCGCCTGAACCTTCCGTATCGCGAGGGCTTCATCAAAAACCGCTACATCGGCCGGACCTTCATCATGCCCGGGCAGGCGATCCGGAGGAAATCGGTGCGGCAGAAGTTGAATGCGATCGGCATGGAGTTCCTGGGCAAGAACGTCCTGCTGGTGGACGACTCCGTGGTGCGGGGCAATACCAGCCGCGAGATCGTCCAGATGGCGCGCGAATCGGGCGCGCGCAAGGTTTTCTTCGCCTCCGCCGCGCCGCCCGTGCGCTTCGCCAACGTGTACGGCATAGACATGCCCACTCGCGAGGAACTCATTGCCCATGGGCGCACCGAGCCCGAGATCGCGCGCGAGATCGGCTGCGACGAGCTGATTTACCAGGATCTCGATGCATTGCGCGAGGATGTGCAAAGCGTGAATCCCAGGGTCACGAATTTCGAGGACTCGTGCTTCAGCGGGGTGTATGTCACGGGAGACGTGACCCAGGCCTATCTCGACGGCGTGGAGGCGAAGCGGCGCGACAGCGCCAAAATGGCCGACGTCGAGGCGGAGAGCACGCAGCTCGATCTGGGCCTGGAGCTGGTCGAGTGAATCGATTCAGGCTGAAAACCAGAGAAGCCACAGATACACACAGATAAACACGGATGTTGTCCTCCGCCAAAACGCCTCATCCGCATTGAGTTATCTGTGTTTATCCGTGTTTATCCGTGGCTAATTGTTCTTGGTTCCTGGCTCAGGTTCTTGACAAGCCTCTAACGCCAGAGTAAGTTTCCAACCGCGCCGATTTGAGGACCAGCTTGCGGGCGCGTTACAAATTCAGCTAAAGCGAGACAGAAACCCGGTCCGCGCCAGCTGGCCGGGTTTTTTTATTGGGAAAGAGCCAGATCATGAATAAAGGCTTCACCACGACCATCCTGCATTCCGATCTCGAATCACCGATCGAGCATTTTTCCGTGCACAAGCCGATGCACATGGCGGTGGCATTCGGATACCCAGACGCGCGGGACCTGGCGAAGGTGTTCAAGGGCGAGATGCCCGGCTACGCCTACGGCCGCCAGGGCAATCCCACCACGGCCGCGCTGGAATCGAAAGTGAGCAAGATGGAGGATGGCGTCGCCACCGCCTGCTTCAGCACCGGCATGGCGGCCATCGCCGCCACTTTCGTCGCCTTGCTGCGCGCCGGCGATCACGTGGTATCGACCTCGTTCCTCTTCGGCAACACCAACAGCCTGTTCGGCACGTTCAATACCCTGGGGTGCGAGATCAGCTTCGTCGATGCGACCGATGTGGAAAACGTGGCGCGCGCGATCCGGCCCAGTACCCGGATGGTGTTCGTGGAAACGATCGCCAATCCGCGCACCCAGATCGCCGACCTGGCGCGCATCGGTGAGCTCTGCGCCGCGCGAGGGCTGCTCTACTTCGTGGATAACACGATGACGACGCCTTATCTGTACCAGCCCAAGCGCCACCAGGCCGGCCTGATCATCAATTCATTGACCAAGTACATCGGCGGCCACGGCAACGCGCTGGGCGGCGCGGTGACCGACACCGGTCTCTTCGACTGGACGCGCTATTCGAACATCTACG
Organism: uncultured Streptomycetaceae bacterium; assembly: GCA_964593735.1. Taxonomy (GTDB): domain Bacteria; phylum Pseudomonadota; class Gammaproteobacteria; order Burkholderiales; family SG8-41; genus SG8-41. The sequence goes on from CAZQJF010000028.1 coordinate 5,822, forward strand.
ACAGCTACAAGACCGCGAAACCCGCGTTGTGGGGAATACAGCAGATACGCAAGAAGGGGTTGCGCGACGTGGGCAGCACGCTCGCGGCGGAAGCCGCGCACCGCCTTGCGGTCGGCGCCGAAACACTGGCGCTGCGGATGGAGAAGGCCTCCGCCAACGCGCTGCAGCTTGCACGCTTCCTGGCCGCGCATCCCAAAGTCACGAAGGTGTATTACCCGGGCCTCGAAGACCATCCGCAGCACCGGCTTGCCCGGGAGCTTTTCAAGACCTGCGGCGCGCTGATGAGCGTGGAGCTGGCGGAAGGGATCGATTGCTTCGATTTCCTCAACCGGTTGAAGCTCGTCATTTCATCCAGCCACCTCGGGGACAACCGGACGCTCGCGATCCCGATCGCCCACACGATCTACTGGGAAATGGGCCCGGAGCGCCGCGCCGAGATGGGCATCGCCGAGTCGCTCATCCGCCTGTCGATAGGCATAGAGGACGTCGAGGACCTGATCGGGGATTTCACGCAGGCGCTGCAGTAGGAAGAACACCTGAGGATACTGCCTTGGTGATCGGCGGCGCCCTGCGCGAGTTGCGCGCTATCCTCGCCGAACGCAGCGCGCGCAAGGCGCGTCACCTGTACGCGCGGATGCGCTGGGGCCGGAACCTGGTGGCGCTCGCCGCCTATTTCGGCACTGACAAATGGGGCGAACACTGGTACGCGCGCCACTACCAGGCGCACTTCGCGCATCTGCGGCGCAAGCGCCTGCGGTTGCTTGAGATCGGCGTCGGGGGCTACGACGACCCGCGGCGCGGTGGGGAGTCCCTGCGCATGTGGAAGGCTTACTTTCCGAACGCCAGCATCACCGGGCTCGACATCGCCTGCAAGGAGCGGCAAGACGAGAGCCGGATCAGGACGGTGGTGGGTTCCCAGGACGATGAGGAACTGCTGCGGCGCCTGAGCCGGTCCGAGGGCCCGTTCGATATCGTGATCGACGACGGCGGCCACCGAAACGCCCACGTCATTCGCAGCTTCCTCGCTCTGTTCCCCCTGCTGACCGAGCACGGCATCTACGTGGTCGAGGATACCCAGACCGCCTACTGGCCGGAATTCGGCGGCGCGCCCCCGGGCGATGCACAGGCTCCCACCAGCATGAATTTCCTCAAGGGGCTGGCTGACGCCCTGAACTACCGCGAGTTTCCGCGCAGCGAGGGCTGGACGCCTCATCCGCTGGGACGGCACATCGTGGCGATGCACTTCTACCACAACCTCGTGTTCGTCCAGAAAGGGCTGAACGACGAACCGAGCAACTATTTCGATCGGCGCTGAACTGCATCAACCGCAGAGGCGCAGAGCACGAGCCGCATATTTTTGCAGGCTGAAAAAAAGGGCACGCGTGCGTGCCCGTTATCTGCGTTCATCCGCGTTTATCTGCGGCTCAATCTGCATTTGCTCTTATCGGCGGCTGGCCCTCACCCCCGCCCCTCTCCCGCAGGCGAGGGGAGCGTCGAGCTTCCCCTGAACGGGGAAGAATTGAGGATGGGCGGCCCTTGGCGGTTCAATTCTTGTTCTGTTTCTCTCCGCGTCTCTGCGGTTAATGAATTGTCCTTCTTGCCGGTTAACCGTGCTTGATTTTCAGCTGCACGACGCAGTACGGCCCGAACCGTATCCGCGCGTCCGTATCGACCAGGAATCCCTGGCCTTGGGCCAATCGCTCGTCGTCGACGAAAGTGCCGTTGCGCGAGCGCAGGTCGCGCACCCAGACGCCCTCCGGACAGACCATCAGTTCGGCGTGCTTGCGCGACACGTGCAGGTAGGCCTCCAGCCCGGCAGCGACCGCGGAGAAGCCCGCCAGGCGGCCGATGTTGAGGATCCCGGTGATTTCGGTCGTGGCGCCCCACGGCCATTCGATACAGGCCTGCACCGCCGCCGATTCTCTGCCCTGGGGGGGAGTCAGCGTGACCGAGCCCGTGTTGTACGGCGGATTCGTCGAAACCATCATCGCGGCGCCCCCGCGCACCAACGCGGCCTCGCCCTGCTTGATCAGGTCCGCGATTTGGCCCGGCTGGAAGAGCGCGGTCTCTGACAGGCGGGAGCGGTCCATCCCCGGTTGGGACGGGGTTGCTACCACGGCGGCTTCGGCCCACATGCCCGGCTTGATGCTGAAGCCTCTGGCCAGCAGTTGCGCCTCGATGGCGTGTATCAGGTTCTGCGCTTCGATCGATGCCTGGGTGGCGCAGCGCCGGAACGCCTCGGCAAGGCGGGCGTCATCGGGAGTGTCGGATAGGGGCAGCCCCAGGAATCTGCGGAAAGAGATGCGGTCCTGACAGGCTTCGAGCAGCGCGGCCTCGCTCATGCCGTACCAGCGCGCGAGCAGCAGCATCTTCACCGTCGCCGGCGGGACTTCGGCATGGAGCCGCGTGCCGATCGCGTCGATCAACGCAGTGAGTGGCGCCCAGTCGACCAGCCGGTCGACTTGCGCCAGAAAGTGCTCGGAAGTCGCGTTTCTGGACATGTCCATGGCGGGGGGCTCGCGGCCGAGAGTTTACCTCAGTTCCGCTTGGCGCTTCGGCTGGAATATCACTCGCCCGGTCGCCAGGACGCCGGGAAACGCCAAAAAAATCACACAACGGTTGAAGCCTGGCGCCTTACAGCATGATTTCGGTGCAGCCGGCGGCGTCGCAGCGGAGGTAGCCGCCGCGCTCGTACCAGTCGGGCAGGACCCACCGCTCGCAGGTGCGGCCGTCGAGCGCGTGTACGTGGCGTCCGGGGCGATGCGTATGGCCGTGGATGAGGCGGGGATACCCGGTCTCGCGCAGCGCGCGCTCCACGGCAGCCTCCGCGACATCCATGATCTCGGGAGACTTTTGCTGCTTGTCGTTCTGGCTTTGCGCTCGCATTCCGAGGGCTTGCTTCCGGCGTTCCGCCAGGGATAGCGCGAGGAACCTGCGCTGGTTCCCGGGATCGCGAGAGTAAGCGCGGAATTTCTGATACTCGACGTCGTCGGTGCAGAGGGTGTCCCCGTGCATCAGGATCGTCCTGGTTCCGTAGAGGTCGAGTACGGTGGGGTCGGCAATCACCCTCGCGCCGCAGCGCTCGGCAAACTTCTGCCCCAGCAATACATCGCGATTTCCCTGCATCAGGGATACCGCGACGCCGCCGCGCGCTACCGTGCCCAGCGCATCCGCGACCGCCGCGTTGAAAGGTTCGCCCAGATCGTCGTCACCTACCCAGTATTCGAAGAGATCGCCCAGCACGTAGAGCGCATCGGCGCGGGGCGCGATCCTGCCGGCGAAGTCGAAAAAAACATCGACTATCCGGGGACGTTCGGGAGCAAGGTGCAGGTCGGATACGAAAATGCTGTGCATAGGATCCAGGCTGTGCGATGACCAACCAACTCAAGCTGGCTGACCGGGGCCGCTTCGATTCCGCAGCGGATCCTGGATCCTGAAGGAAATCAGGAGGCGGCTTCAGATCTCTTCGGCACGCTGGATGATCACGTCCTCGGCCGGCACGTCCTGGTGCATGCCGCTCTGGCCGGTCTTTACCTTCTTGATCCTGTCCACGACGTCGTTTCCCCCGACCACGCGGCCGAAAACGCAATAGCCCCAGCCTTGCGGGGTGGACGCGGTGTAATTGAGGAAGTCGTTATCCGCGACGTTGATGAAGAACTGGGCGCTTGCCGAATGCGGGTCCGAAGTGCGCGCCATGGCGACGGTATAGGCGGCATTCTTCAGCTTGTTGTCGGCTTCGTTTTTCACCGGGGGCCGCGCCGGTTTCTGCTTCATGCCGGGCTCGAAGCCTCCGCCCTGGATCATGAATCCGTCTATGACGCGGTGAAACACGGTGTTGTCGAAATGACCATCCTTTACGTACTGGAGAAAGTTCCTGGTCGTTTCCGGGGCGTGCTCGCTGTCCAGCTCGAGCGTGATGATGCCGTGAGTGGTGTGCAGTTTGACCATGAGGGTGAAAATTCAGGAGTTGGTATTGAAGATCAAGGATTCAACGAATCCTTGTGATGCGCGGCTCGTGATGTTGTCATTCATGCGACCTCGGGTCATTTCCTGGCCTTGGACGGGCTGGCGCCAGATTCAATGAGCCGCGCATGTTCGATGATGATCGGCTTCTGCGGGACGTCGCGATGGGGCGGTGGCCCGGATCCCGTCGGGACCTTGACCATGCGGTTTACCACGTCCATACCTTTCACGACCTTGCCGAACACGGTGTAGCCGTATCCTTCCGTGGTCGGAAAGCGGAAATCGAGCATGGCATTGTCGGCGACGTTGATGAAAAACTGCGCCGTCGCGGAGTGCGGGTCGGAGGTCCGTGCCATTGCGAGCGTTCCGGTGGTGTTCTTCAGGCCGTTTTCCGCTTCGTTGCGGATCGCCGCGCGCGTCGGCTTCTGCTTGAACTCCGTCGTGAATCCACCGCCCTGGATCATGAAGCCGGGGATGACGCGATGGAAGATCGTGCCGTCGTAAACTCCGTCCCTGGCGTACTGCAGGAAGTTCTCCACGGTCCGTGGAGCCTTTGCCTGGAACAGCTCCACGACGATGGTGCCGGCGCTGGTTTTCAATTCAACCTGCGGATCCGCCGCCAGTACTTGCGAGGACACGAGCAGAGCGAGGGCGACGGCGGCGATTCTGGGTATGGGCATGAGGGCGGCGGATAAATGAATTACAGTTGATCAATCAGGTGCGGCGTGGGCACGGCCTGAGAGTCCAGGTGAACAATGTTACGCCGCACCTTCGTGGATGATACGCCAGGCGCCGCCTTCCTTGATCCAGTAGAGGCGCTTGCGCATCTGGCTGTCGAGATTGCTGCTGGTATAGGCTTGCTCGAACGTGACGATGGCCAGGTCGTTCCTCCCGGGATACAGGTAGATGCTCACCTTGTCGAGCTTGAGCCGGAGCCACTCCTTGCTCGAATTGACCGCGCGCTTGTGCGCGGACCATTGCTCGAGGTCGAGTTTGCCTGCCGAAAAGGTGGCGGCATAGTGCTTGAGGTACTTATCCGTGTCGAGGCTCTCCCAATCGCGGCGCCAGCTCTCCAGGTGCTGCGTGAGCTCCCCGCGCACGGTCCGCGCGCCGTCGGGGGCCATCCATTCGATCCCGTCGGCGATGATCACCGGAGTAAGTCCAACCTGCACGTTGCGGGAGATCGCCTTCAGGTCCTCGTTGGTCAGCACCACGCAGCCGTCGCTGGAGCGGGGCGGCCGGCTGTAGGTGTCGGAGGGCGTGCCGTGCAGCCAGATGCCAAATCCGTTGCGGCCCTGGCGCCGGTCCCACTCGTTGGGATAATTGATGGGGAAGGCGCCGGCCCCGTATAAGTCGGCGAGCTTCTGGCGCGGGATGCTGCTCGTGACGTGATAGATCCCGAGCGGCGTTTTCTGGTCGCCTTCGCGGTTCTTGTCGATCCCGTTCTTGCCGATGGTCGTATAGTAATCGGCGATATAGCGCGGCTCGCCGTTGCGGTTCTCGAACACGTAAAGCGTGGATTTCGAGGTATCCACGACGAACGCGTGACGCTGCTCCGGATGGAGCTGAACCAGGTAGCGGGGGACTTGGTGCCCGGGACGCGCGGTTTGATGGCGGGCCAGGCGTACCCGCGCCTCGTGACGCAGGTCTTCGATGCGCTCGAGCGGCGCGTGATCGGTGTTGCCGAGCGTCGTTATCGGCTGCCGGTGCGCGAGCAGCAGGTCGCCCTTGATGAGGTGCGCGAGGCGGAAATTGGGGTAGGTCGTGATGACCTTGTCGATCTCCACCAGCGCGGTATCGACGCGATTGGTGCTGATTTCCCGCAGCGTGCGATACAGCAGCGCATCGACCTCGGCGGAGGCGTCATGCTCGCCGTTGACCGCGGCCGTGGGGGAGCCGGTGACGGGCAGGGTAGGGGCGGCACGGCGCGGCTGCGCGATCATTGCATAGGCGGCGACGCAGAGCGCGCCCAGGAACAGGGCGAGGACGTACCGCGTGGTGCGCAAGCCCGGATCCTTGACCAGCGCTACGAGCCGCGCTTTCAACCGCCTATCCGTTCCTGCTCGATGAGCCACTTGCCGCCCGCTTTGACCATGACCAGCGTCTTGGTGCTGGAAACCTTGAGGGTACCGGACTGGTAACGCTGGCGGAAGGTAACTGTGACGCGATTTGCCTCGTGGAAGGTCACCTTGGGAGACTCGACCGAAACGTCGATCTTGCGCGGCTTGGCTACCCGGGCCTTGCGCTGGGTTTCCCAGTCAGCGCGCTGTTCACCCTTGGGCGGCTGAAAGGCGGCCGCATAGTGCGAGAGATAGCCCTCGACGTCGTTGGCGGACCAGGCTTTCGCCCAGTCATGCACCGCTTTCAACACCTCGTCGGGGCTCTGCCGTGCGGCGGTCTTGGCCGTTTCATTGGGCAAAGCGGCTTTTGCTATGGTCTCGCCGGGCGGTGAGGCCTTCGTCGCGGTCGCGGCGTGTTCCCTGGATGGCGCGGCCTTGGCAGCCGGCTCGGCAGGCTTGGGCGCTATCTTCGCGGGCGGGGCGGATGGGGCGGATGAGGCGGGGGGCGCCGGCTTGGCGGCCGGGAGCGCCGTCGCAACCTTTGCTGGAGTTTCGCCTTTCCCCGACGGGCGCGGCGCCAGGCGTCCGGCCGGAAACAGCTCCCTGATCAGGTTGAGCTTGGTCTGCGCGGTGGTGTTGGCCTTGTCGAGTTGCAGCGCCTTGTCGTAAGCCTGGCTCGCCATCTTGGCGTAGATATCGCCCAGGTTCTCGTGCGCGGTGGCATAGCTCGGGTGCGTGCGTATCGCCATTTCGAGGGACGCGCGTGCCTTGTCGTACTGCCCCTGAGAAGCGTAGAGCACCGCGAGATTGTTGTATGGTTCCGGGAGCTCGGGAAAGTCCTGAGTCAGTTCGGTGAACACCTTGATCGCGTCGTTGGGCTTTTTCTGCTCGGTGAGTATGATGCCCTTCAGAAAGCGGCCGCGCGCATCTTTCGGGCGGGTTGCGAGATACGCATTGACGCGGTCGAGCGCGCGATCGAGCTGCCCCTGATTGAAGAGCTGGTTGACGTCCTGCAGTTCGTCGGCCTGCGCGAGCGCCGGCGCAGACACGGAAAAGTTGAAAAACAGCGCTACCACCAGGGCTATCAAGCGGGAGGCTGGTAAAGTCATTGTGATATACTTTTTTACGAAAAATTTTAGTGAGTTAGTCGCGAAATCCTCGAAATTTTACCAAGAACCCCGGCTAATTCAAACTGCTGCCCGAGCGTTTTCGCAGCCATACGATTACCCGTTCCAGCCGCACGCGGGGCCGTGCTTGCTCTCCGTCCGGCCTGCCTGAAGCGCATACGGCACCATGCTCAAGATCCACAACTCCCTGACGCGTCGGAAACAGGACTTTGTCCCCATCGCGACGGGCGAGGTTCGCATGTACGTATGCGGCATGACCGTCTACGACTACTGCCATCTGGGACACGCCCGGGTGATGCTGGTGTTCGACGTAGTCCGGCGCTGGCTGCGTGCGTCGGGGTTCAAGGTCACCTACGTGCGCAACATCACCGACATCGATGACAAAATCATCAAGCGCGCGCAGGAGAAGGGAGAGCCGATCGAGACGCTGACCGGGCGCTTCATTCAGGCGATGAACGAGGACAACGCGGCGCTCGGAGTCGAAAGTCCGGACCACGAGCCGCGCGCCACCCAGCACGTGCCAGGCATGCTGGAGCTGATCCGCCGCCTGGAGGCGTGCGGCCTGGCCTACCGCTCGAGCAGCGGGGACGTGAACTATGCGGTGCGCAAGTTTCCGGGATACGGCAAGCTCTCGGGCAAGTCGCTCGACGAGCTGCGCGCCGGGGAGCGCGTGGACGTGGACGAGTCTAAACAGGACCCACTGGATTTCGTCCTCTGGAAGCGCGCCAAGGACGACGAGCCTTACTGGGAGTCGCCGTGGGGCAGGGGCCGGCCCGGCTGGCACATCGAGTGCTCCGCCATGTC
>CAZQJF010000029.1:0-13747 GCA_964593735.1 uncultured Streptomycetaceae bacterium
CCGTATCGCTCGTAAACCGGCAGCGCGCGCCGGTCGCAGGTGACGAGCCCGGCGTCGCAGCCGGCCGCGGTCGCGGCCACCAGCGCATCGTATGCGGCGCCTCCTGTCACCCCGCGGTCGGGTAACCCGAGAATGAAATCCTTATAGGCCTGTTCGCTCATCCGCAACCACGGTTCGGGAAACCGTGCCGTCAGGAAATCGCGGACCACCTCGCCGGAGGTCCGGTGAGGAGGAGGCAACCGGGTGAGCACGGAATACGTCTCGAGCGCGCAGTGCTCGATCAGGCGCAGCCCGCCGTCAAGGGCACGTCTTGCGGCCTCATGGCTCTCGTGCCAGGAGGCGAAAGCGGCGATCACCAGGCTGGTGTCGGCCGCCTTCAACGCCGCACACGCTCCAACGTATCGCGGACCTGCTCGGCAGTGAGTGCGGGCAGTCGGGCGTCTGGAACCGCCACGACCCCTTTCCCGCGTTTCTTCAACCGCATCGGGGTCGGGGCGATCTCGATCTCCAGGCGTCCGTCGCCTGCTCGGATTTCCACCGGCTGGCCGGCTTTCAGACCCAGGGCCTGCCGCAGCGATTTGGGCACGACGATCCGGCCGGCGGCGTCAATGGTGGTTTTCATGGCATAAAGAATGGCATGAAAATGGTATACAGGCAAATGTTTTAGGAAAAACAACGTCGGGAATTCGTGACATTCTGGGACAGGGATGGACGGGGAATGGTCCGGAAGCCGCGGCGAGCCCCAGGCGGGAGCGCCCAGCCGTAGATGAGAGTTATCGGTGAAGGCGATAGTTGACGTATATCGACATTACCGATATATTTCGTATATCGCTATTACCGATACGGTGCGACATGCGCCAGGTCATCACACACAGCGCCCAGCTGGGCCAGATACTCGCTGGCCGCCGGAAAGCTTCGAAGCACTCCCAGCGCGTCCTCGCGGCCAAGCTCGCTATCAGCCAGAACCGCCTGTCCGAGATTGAAAGCAATCCGGGAACCATCGCGGTCGATCGCCTCCTGGAGCTGGCCAATATCCTTGGACTGGAGCTGGTGATCCAGGACAAGCCGTCGGCTTCCCGTTCGTCCAAAACCGAGTGGTAGGCGATGGGCAGGAAATCCCGCGCGCGCGCGCTTGCGGTCTGGGTCAACGGCAGTCGCGCCGGGGAATGGCGGATTCCAGCCCGCGGAGACATGGAATTCCAGTATGAGCGCGCCTGGGCGGAATCGGAGGAGGGGCGCCCACTCTCACTGTCCCTGCCACTGAGCCTCGACAACGCCCCGATCAAAGGCAAGCCGGTCGATTGCTATTTCGACAACCTGTTGCCCGACAGCGACCCGATTCGGCAGCGCCTCCAGCGGCAGTTCCACACGGCCTCGCGCAGCTCATTCGACCTCCTTGCCGCCATCGGCCGCGATTGCGTCGGCGCGGTGCAGTTGCTTTCCCCCGATCAACCGCCGCCGGAGATTCGTGCCATAAACGCAAAGCCCCTCACTGACACTGCAATCGAGGCGGCCCTGGTTCAAACCGTGTCCCCTGCATCTTTCGGTGCAAACGGCGCGGACGATGACTTCCGCATCTCCATTGCCGGAGCCCAGGAGAAGACCGCTTTCACCTATCACAACGGCAGGTGGTGCAGACCTCGCGGCGCTACACCCACGACCCACATCTTCAAGCTGCCGCTCGGCTTGATCGGGGGAATGCGCGCCGACATGAGGGATTCCGTCGAGAACGAATGGCTCTGCGCGCGGATCCTGGGTGCCTACGGTCTGCCCATAGCACGCTGCGATATCGGGCAATTCGGGTCGCAGAGGGTGCTGATAGTGGAAAGGTTCGACCGGCAGCTCCATTCGAGCGGGAAATACTGGCTGCGGCTCGTGCAGGAGGATTTCTGCCAGGCCACAGCCACACCGTCCTCGATGAAGTACGAACGGGACGGCGGCCCGGGTGTGCTCGAGATTTCCCGAATACTGAGGGGCTCGGTCAATCGCGACCAAGACCTGGAATGCCTGCTCAAAGCCCAGATCCTGTTCTGGATCCTTGCCGCTACCGATGGCCACGCAAAAAACTTCAGCATCCGGATTCTGAGCCAGGGGCGCTTTCAGTTCACGCCTCTCTATGACGTCCTCTCGGTCTGGCCGATCATTGGCAACGCAGCCAACAAGATCTCCTGGCACAAGGCCAGACTGGCGATGGCGGTGCATGGCAAGAACAAGCACTACCTGTTGAAGGACATCCGGCGCAGACATTTCAACGCGATGGCTGCCCGGTGTGGGGTAGGGCAGTCGGCTGAGTCGCTGATAACGGACATCCTCGCCGCGACACCGGGCGTCATCGCTTCGGTGCAGAAGAACCTGCCGAAAGGTTTCCCCCAGCGCGTCCTCAATCCAATCCTGACTGGATTGTCGAAGTCGGCCAAACAGCTCGAAGCGATGGCTGCAACATGACCGCAATGCCATCGAACCATGGCAGGTGTCAGCAGTGCTGACAGTGGAATGCGAACATGTACGTTCAGAAGGAGCGACCAGGTGACGAATAGTCCCATGGTCGGCTGCACCAAACTCCTGTTTCCGGCCACGACGGATAACGGTTGGCGGGCGTTGCAGGTTGCCGGTTTCAGGGCTGGTCGTCGACGCTCCTCTCGCGTCGGGCCGCGTTCTCTTCGATCTGACGGCTTACGCGTTCGATCTCTGCGCGCCGGGCTTCCGCAGTGCCCCAGGGCGCGGCGGGCGGTTCAGAAGCCGGTGAGGGTTCGGCGGGTGACGGCGGTTCCGCAGCGTCCGGTTCCGCGGCCTCTTCGGCTTCCTGCGCCGGCAGCGTCGCCTCGATCTGCTCCCGCTCCTCGCGCATTTGCTGCATGATGCGTTCCCCGCCGATGGGGGCGGAGGGCTGCGGCAGCCCCGCCATGCCGAGCAGCATTTCGATGCGCGGCCACTGCCGGGGGCTTGCGCCTTCGAGGACAAACCGCAGGTTGAGCGCGTCGAATACCGGAATCCAGGTTTCGCCAGAGCCGTCGCGCCGCCGCACGGCTAGGGCCGGGTTGAACTGATACCAGCCGTGCGCAAGGCGCGTGAACAAACGGCGGTTGTAGGCGTAGTCGCGATTCACTTCGTTGCGCGCCAGCACGCCTGAGAGATGTTGGCGCTTGTTGCGCTCCGTGCGCAGCACGCGCCGGGGCAGGTGCTTCCAGGCATCGAGAATTGCCGCGGTCTCTATCCCGCCGCGATCACGCCAACTCCTGCCATGGAAGCGGGACTTGAATAGTGTCCACAGCGTCTGGAACAGGAAGTACTCGGAGAGATGCCGGTCGATACGAACCAGCCGCTCGTCGGTCTTCACGTCCACCGCCGCCGGCGCCGTCAGGTCGTAGACCGCCGGAAACGGTCCCTTCGCGAATGCCGGATCGCGAAACGCTTGCGCCATCGCCCAGTGCAGGGCGGTGCGGCCGAGGTGGTCGGTCAACTCGGTATTGGCGCCGCGTTCGAGCAGTGCCTCGACGAGCGCCACGTTACCCGCTGCCGCGGCAGCCATGAGCGGCGTCTGGTTCATCGGCGTGCGATGGTCAACACCGTGGCGGTCGCATTGCTGCAGAATGTCCTTGAAGCGCGGCGCGAAGTATGTGACGAAGTGTTTGCGACCCAGCGTCGCGCGCTGCTGCCCGAAGGCGCGGGCAGCGCCGAAGCTCGCTTCGGTTGCCAGCCGTTCGGCGAGCACCGGCTCGTCGTAGCAGGTTGCATATTCATATAGCTGTTGTCTGGGCTTGCCGCCGGGCGCCCGGTCGCGGAATACCCTGGTCAGGATGTCGCGCAGCGTGGCTTCGTCGAACACCGGCCATGGCACCGGGATCTGCTTGAGGATGGTCTGCCGAATGGCATCCGCCTGTTCCTGCTTGCCCTGCAGTTCCAGCTTGCGCGCTTCCTTCTGCCACGCGTCGAGGCTTGATGCGGCGGTTTCGACCTCGACCCGCTCAGCGCCCTGGCCCACGCCCAGCAGGCGCAGCAGCGGATGGCCGGTATCCGACTCGACCAGGTAAACGTTGCGGACCGCGCGCGTCAGCGCGACGTAAAGCGCATTGACGTAGAACTTGTAGATTTCGAGCGAGCGGTCAGTCTTGTCGCGTGCCCGCCGGTAGTCGAGCGCATCGCCTTCCAGGTCGGCGGCCGAGACGCCGTCCGCGATTTCGGAGAATCGCGCGCGGTTGCTGGAAACGAAACGGTACAAGACGATGTTCTCGTACTCGAGGCCCTTGGCCTCGTGGATCGAGAAGATCAGGGGAGTCTGGAAATGGGTGCGGGCTTCGGCCTTGTCCTCGTCGCGCATCACCAGCACCGCGAACTGCGTTGACTGCCGGGTCTTCTGGTTCAGTTCCCGGGTGACGCTCTCCTTGTCCGATAACACGGTCACTACTCCGTCTTTTCCGCCTACAGCCTCGACCAGGAAATTGCTCTCCCGGTCTATGGACCCGAAGCGCTGATGCTTGATCCTGAGCAGCGTATTCGCCACCCGGGTCGCCTCGCGGCCATTGCGGAAGTTCGCCCGCAACACCGAGAGGTTCTGCCTCTCGGCCAGCGCGTCGTCGCCCCAAAAAAGGCGCTTTACTTTGCTCCAGGAGAAGAAGTTCGGATGCACGATCTGGTTCGAGTCGCCGCAGAGCACGAAGTGGCCCGGCTTCTTGAGTGTCGCCAGCACCAGGCCCAGCTGGGCATTCGTCAGGTCCTGAACTTCATCGACGACGATGAAGTCGTAGCGCGGCGCGGCGAAGGATCGCCACGCATGCGCGGTCAGGTTGATGTCGTAGAGCCCGGCATCGGCGAGCCAGCCGCGGTAGTTCTCGAAGAGATCGTACAGCCGCGCGCGGTCCGATTCGGCGAAGATGGACTGGCGCACGCCGAGCGCGAGATAGGCCGGGCGCTGCAGCGGTCCGGATGCTTCCGCGGTGATAACGCCGCGGATCTCTTCGAATGCCTGGTGTGCTTCGAGCCCCTTGAACGCCTGCTGGCGGCGGGTGAACCAGCTGGCGAAATCGCGCCAGAGCGCCTCCCGTCCGGGCGGCACGCGCAGGCTCTCGATGAACTCCCGGTAGGACAGGAATACCGCCTCCTGCCCGGCATGGTCGAACCCGTGTCCGTAGTACAGCTCGCGCGCCCCCTGCGCCAGGTAGGCCGAGTGCGTCACATAGAGCACCTCGCCCTCGGTGTGCTTGAGCTTTTCCAGCGTCAGCGCGGTCTTGCCGCTTCCCGCGCTTCCGACCACGATAACCGGCGGCGGCAGCCGGTAGACGGTTTCCTGGGCGTCGTCGAAGGAGATCGGCTTGTCGAGCAGGTGGATGTCGCGCCGCTGCGGATGGACGTAGCGGATCGGCTCCGCTTCGGCCGCTGCAGCCGCGGGATCGATCGCGGGGATCTTTGCGTCGTCTATCGCCGCCCCACGCAGGAAACGCGACTTGTCGTAGGCATGCTGCTCGATGACCTCCAGCATCAGAGCGTAGGTAACCCCTCCGTGCCGCAGGAGCGTGAACAGCAGGCGATTCGCGTAATCGAGCCTGGCGCGATAGAACTTGCCGTGACCGACGCCGGTGAGCTTCTTGACCTCCGCCTGGCGGAAGTCGTCGCGCTCGATGGCCTCGCGGACCTTCTGGTATTGCGCCTTGACGCGGGAAACGTCGAGGCCGACATACTCCAGGATATGCAAGATTGCGACTCCGATGCGCTGCACGTGATTGTAAGTGATTCTTCTGCCTTTCCTAGTGGTCTGTCTCCTGACAAACGTCCGGCCGCTGGTTTGGAACTGCGTTTCCCTGGACGGGCGCGCCGCCGCTACAGGATGGGTTCGGTACGCCCCAGGCCGAGGGCGCCGGACCTCGTTTCCAGTTGGACTTCGGTTGCTTCGATTAATCTCTAGAACCGGTCTCAAAAACGGAACACCGACAGGATTAACAGGATGAACAGGATGAACAGGATTGAAACCTGGAGAACATCCTGTACATCCTGTCATCCTGTCTGTTTTTATCTTGACCCGCGCGTCAATTGGGGTTTTTGAGATAGCTTCCAGCCACGTCCGACCTGTCCCGTGGGCGTCATCCGCTACCATACGTGGAAGAACAACGGCTTGGTAGGCCCTCTATGGCTCTCGACGAAAGTAGCGCCCTGGACGTCATCGCGGTGCGCGCGCTCGAAACTGACGACCGCACGCGCACGCTCTGGACCGACACGGACCGGGCGTGGGCGAGCCGGGCAGCCGCCGAGGTCGTTGGCGAAGGAGGCTCGGCGACAGCCTTTCTCTCGCAGCGCGCTCAACTTGCTCTCGGGCGGGCGGGCGATCGATTCAAGGTGTTGCCGCGCGCCGTCAGCTATTTGCGCTGGCGCCCATGGGTGGGCACTGTCGTAGTCGTCGCCGCCTTCCTCATAGGCGTGGCGATCGACCGCATCGGCAGCGTGCAACGGATCAATGTGCTGGCGCCGCCCGTGCTGGCGCTGCTCGCATGGAATCTCGCCATGTACGCGCTGCTCGCAGCCGGGTTCGTCGTGCGCTATGGCGACGCGGCGCCCGCAGGACCGCTCCGGCGCGCAGTGGTCGGGCTCTCCCGCGGACTGTGGAGGCCGCGCGGCGGCCGCCAGTTTGACGCGGCGGTCGTGCAACTCGTCGAGGACTGGTCCCGCATTTCCTCGTCACTCTATGGTGCACGCGCGGCGCGCGTTCTCCATCTTGCCGCTGCCGCGCTGGCCGCAGGCGTCGTTGCCGGGCTCTACTTGCGAGGGATTGCGTTTGAGTTTCTCGCAAGCTGGGAAAGCACGTTCCTCAGTGGAGAGAGCGTCCGAGGGATCCTCGCGTTCGCGTTGGCGCCCGGCGCGGCGCTCACCGGCATTCCTGTCCCCGCCCTCTCCGAAGTCGAGGCGATCCGTGCGCCTGCCGGCGAGAACGCCGCGCGCTGGCTGCACCTGATGGCTGCGACCGTGGCTCTGCTGGTGATCGTCCCGCGGCTGCTCCTTGCTTCGTTCGCGTGGGTGGTGGAACGCCATCGGTCGACAAACCTGCCGCTCGCGCTCGATGAACCCTATTTCCAGCGGCTGCTGCGCGGCTACCACGACGGGCCGGTACGAGTGGACGTGCTGCCGTACAGCTACACGGTGCCGCCCGCGGTGAAGGCGGGCCTCGAGCGCCTGGTTGCGCACGCATTCGGGGGAAGCGCTGTGCTGACAACGACCGACTCCGTGCCCTACGGGGGCGAGGACGTGGTCGCAGCCGCCGCACGCTCCAGGCACGCTGGCTGCGTCATCACCCTGTTCAACGCGACGGCAGTGCCGGAACGCGAGGCGCACGGCGCATTTCTCGCCGCGATCGCCGTTCAAGCCGTGCCGGCCGGTACCCTGGTGGCACTCGTGGACGAAAGCGCCTTCCGCGCGCGTCTGGGCAGCGAGCCCGCGCGTCTGGAGGAGCGCCGCCGACTCTGGCGAGAACTATGCACCGACCGCCGTGTGCCGTGCGCCTTCGCCGATCTCGCGGCGCCCGACATCGCCGAGGCTCAAGCCGCACTCGAGCGCGCTCTCGGGGAGACCGCCAGGTGAACAGTTCAGCCAACACGATCGCACTGTCCCTGATCTCGCACACGAATGCGGGCAAGACTACGCTTGCGCGCACCTTGGTCGGCCGCGACGTGGGCGAGGTGCGCGATGCTCCGCACGTCACCACTCAGGCCACGCCGTATGCGTTGGTGAACACCGCGGAGGGTGACGCGCTCGTGCTCTGGGACACGCCCGGCTTTGGCGACAGCGCGCGCCTCGCGCGGCGGCTCGCCCAACAGGGCAATCCCATCGGCTGGTTCCTGTCCCAGGTCTGGGACCGGTTCCGGGACCGGCCGTTCTATCTCTCACAGCAGGCGGTGCGTAACGTCCGCGACGAAGCCGATATCGTGCTCTACCTCGTCAACGCGTCCGAGGCGCCCGGCGACGCCGGCTATCTCGCACCTGAACTCGACGTGCTGGCGTGGATCGACCGCCCGGTCTTCGTGTTGCTGAACCAGATGGGACGGCCGCGCCCGCGCGCTGAGGAGGAAGGCGAAGTGTTGCGCTGGCGCGACGCCTTGGGGACACGCCGGTTCATTCACGGGGTGCTGACGCTGGATGCATTCGCCCGCTGCTGGGTGCAGGAGATCGTGCTGCTGCGTGAGCTCGCACCCGCGGTCGCACCGGCCAAGCGCCCGGCCTATCAGCGGCTGGTCGCAACGTGGCAGGGCCAGCGCAATGCTCAGTTCGAGCAAGCGATGGCGGCGCTGGCCGCGCCGATTGCGCGCGCAGCCAGGGACGAGGAGACGATCTCGAACGCCGGCCTCATGGATACTCTGCGCGAGGCCCTGCGATCGGCCGTCGCCGGCCCGAAGGAGAACGACGACAAGCAGCGCGCGGTGCGCGCGCTCGCCGACCGTCTCGACGCCGCGCTGCGCGAGAGCACCGCCCATCTGATCGAGATTCACCGCCTTGAAGGCCGTGCAGCCGAAGAAGTGACCGAGCGACTGGTCGCGCGGGTACGTACCGACGCGCCAATGCACACAGGCAAGGCCGCGATGATGGGTGGCGCGCTATCGGGCGCGCTATCCGGCCTCGCGGCTGACCTCGCCGCGGGCGGCCTTACCTTCGGGGTCGGAACTCTCATCGGCGCGTTCGCAGGCGCGGCTGGCGGCGCGGGGTTCGCCCGCGGCTTCAACGTCCTGCGCGGGCGGACCGGCACGCAAGTTCTCTGGAAAGAGGAAGTGCTCGATGGCCTCGTCGTTTCCGCGCTGTTGCGCTATCTCGCGGTTGCCCACTTCGGCCGGGGACGCGGCGAATGGAAGGAAAGCGAGTATCCCCCGCACTGGCGCGAAGTCGTGCAGCAGGCAGTCGATGCGCGCCGTGCCTCGCTGGCCGAACTGTGGGCGCGCCGCACGGTCGCGGACGTGGCGACAATAGAGGCGGACCTGCGACCGATCCTCGGGGAGTGCGCGCGTGCTGTGCTGGACACACTCTACCCGGGCGCGCTCACGGCGCCCCTGGCCGTATTGCACGTGCGTGCCGATGACGTGTTACGGAAGTAGCGTCGCTACTGAATCGAATAGAGCTTCAGTTCAGAAACCGTGTCCGCGATGGCGTCGAAGTCCCGGTCATCTTGCAGCAGCACCAGGGCATGCTCGATGGCTATCCGCGCAATCAGGCAGTCATTGCTGCTCCGGGGCGTCTTTCCCGCACGCCGGCACGATTGATACAGCCGGGCCGCTTCAATGTGCGACCCCACGGAATCCCGTGGCCCGTAGCAGCAAAGGCCGGTGAAATACTTCCGCCACTTCTCGAAACGCTGATCCGAATCCGCACCTTGCAGGACCTCCTGGAGGATGATCGGCGCGATGCCGACAATCTGGTCTCCGGCCAGCAGCTCTTTCAACGCCTTCACGTGAGGCGTGGTTTTTCCTCGCAAGTAGTCGACCCAGACCGACGTGTCTACCAGGTACATCAGCCGCCCGACCGCACCCGCTTGTGGTCGTAATCCTTGCGGACCCCGCCGGCGCCGTAGAGATCGAGAACCTTCTTCTGCCTGCCGCTCTGCACGAAACGGCGGAGCGCGATGTCCACCGCTTCACGCATGGTACTGGCTTTGGCGAGCTTCATGGCTTCCCTCACCAACTTGTCGTCGAGCACAATGTTCGTCCGCACCATACACCTCCACATGTGTATACGGCAGTTTACACCGCGCTCGGAAAGGCGACCATCGTTCGATCGCGGTGACGAGAAATCGTGGCGAGCCGGACCAGGGACCCGGAAACCAGAGACGGGCGGTGGCGCATCGCAGGCGCAGATCGCCGTAGCGCTTCGGAGGTGGCCGGGGCGGCGCCCGGGCTGCGTTACGGCTTGTCGCCCAAAAGCCTTGCCGCGCTGTGGTGGTTGGAATAGATTGCCCGGTAATCGACCGCTGATCCCGCTGATCCCGCTCACTATGACAACACACGACCACGACGACCATGACCACCGCTCGGAGCTGTCGGAGCCCCAGCTTCGGGTCCGCGCCCTGGAAACGATACTGACCGAAAAGGGCTATGTCGATCCGGCCGTGCTCGACGACATTGTCGAGCATTACGAGACCAGGACCGGTCCGCACATCGGGGCCCGCGTCATCGCCAGGGCCTGGGTCGATCCCAGGTTCAAAGCCGCGCTGCTCGCGGATGCGACCCAGGCGATAGCCGGGCTCGGCCTGATCAGTCGCGTCGGCGACCACCTGATCGCGGTCGAGAACACGCCCGGGCTCCACAACATGGTGGTCTGCACTCTGTGCTCCTGTTACCCCTGGGACGTGCTCGGTCTGCCTCCGGTGTGGTACAAGTCGGCGCCCTACCGCTCTCGAAGCGTCAGCGACCCACGCGGCGTGCTCGCCGACTTCGGCGTCACGCTGCCGGCGGACACCGAGATTCGCGTGTGGGACTCGACCGCCGAGACCCGCTTCATGGTGTTGCCCCCGCGCCCCGCCGGCACGGAAGGCTGGAACGAGGAGCGGCTCGCCGCCCTCGTGACCCGCGATTGCATGATCGGCACCGGCCTTCCCCGGCGCCCGGGGGAGAGCGCTTGTTGATTATTGCGAAACCGGATGACAATCCGGTCTCGCCGATTTGTTCCCTGCGCGCTCCCCTCTCCTCCGGGGAGAGCCGCGGAGCAGCGAGGGGCCAGGTTGGGGGTGAGGGATCGAGCGATGTCACAAGGTTACGTAAAGCTCGATAATGAACGGTGTGCACGACATGGGCGGCATGCACGGGTTCGGCAAGGTCGAGCCCGAGCCGGACGAACCCCCATTCCACGCCGAGTGGGAGGGCCGCGTCCTGGCCCTGCAACGCGCGATGAGGTTCACGCGCGCCTGGAACATCGACATGTCGCGCCACGCGCTGGAACGGTTGCCGGCCCACGTCTACCTCGCGGTGTCGTACTACCACCGATGGGCCCTTGGGCTTGAGCGCAACGCCCTCGAAAAAGGCCTCATAGCCGCCGATGAGGTCGCCGCGGGCCACGCGCTGCGGCCGGGTAAGTCCGTCGAGCGGATGACGAAGGACGACCTCGGGGGGGCGTTCACTCGTGGTTCGTTCAGCCGGGAGACCGGCACGAGCCCGCGATTCAAGCCCGGGGACCGGGTGCGCGCGAAGAATTCCAATCCGCCGGGCCACACACGGCTGCCGCGCTACGCGCGTGGCCGTGCCGGCGCCGTCGAAGCCGTCCGTGGCTGCCACGTCTTCCCGGACGCCGTCACGACCGGCGGGGGCGAGAACCCGCAATGGCTGTATACCGTGGTTTTCGAGGGCCGTGAGCTGTGGGGCGAGGCCACCGACCCGACAGTGAAAGTTTCCGTCGAGGCCTTCGAGCCGTATCTGGAACCCGCGTGACATGGCAGTAGATCCCGCCGCGGCGCGCCACGCCTCCGAAGCGGTGCCCGGCATCCCGCACGATGCGGACGGCCCCGTGTTTCGGGATCCGTGGGAGGCGCAGGCCTTCTCGATGGCGGTGGCCTTGCATCAACGCGGCCTTTTCACCTGGCCCGAATGGGCGGAGACGCTGGGCGACGAGATCAAGCGCGCGCAGGCCGCCGGCGATCCGGACACCGGCAATACCTATTACCGCCACTGGCTCGCCGCGCTGGAACGCCTCGTGACGGAGAAAGGGATCGCGAGCCGGGACACGCTCGGTCGCTATCGCGAAGCCTGGGACCGTGCCGCCGAGCGCACGCCGCACGGCGCCCCGATCGAGCTCTCGCCAGACGATTTCGTCTGAGCCGTTCGATCAGCATCGAGAAACTCACGCGGCAGGATAGGCAAGGCGCCTCCGGCGCTCGGGTATCATCGTCGTTGATGCCTGAACAGTCTCTATCCCCGGCCCCGCAGCCTTCGCCAACGGGCGAAGGCCAACCGCGGAGCGTGCGCGCGGGCGCAGAGGCCCGCGCGAGCGTGCTCGCACACCGCGTGATCGCCGCCAACGCACGGCTCAACGCCATCGCCGCGGTCACCGTGATGGTGCTCATCGCGCTGGGCGCGTGGGTGCATCACGGTATCAAGAACTCGCTGCAGCAGATCCGGGCGGCGGAGATGCGCACCATGCTCGATACCGAGGTGAAGGCGCTGCAGCTCTGGGTAGAGAACCGCAAGACCCACGTCGAACAATGGGCGCAGGACGCGGGAGTCCGCCGTCAGGTCGCCGCGCTGGCTGCTCTCACGCGGGAAAAAAACGCTTCCAACGAGCAGTTGTGGAACGCACCGGCGCGGGTGGCGCTCGCGGCGATACTGGATCCCGTCTTGCGGGGAGCGGGCGCGGTCAGCTTCAACGTCGTGGATACCGGCGGGCGCATCGTCGCCACGCAGCGCCGCGAATTCAGCGGACGCCGGATCAACCCGGGCAGCTTTCTCGGGCAGCTCTACGACGTATTCAAGGGCCACGCACAGTTCATCCGCCCGCATCTCGACCGGGACCGCGTGGAAGGCGCGCCCGCGACCGCGCCATCGCGGCCGGTGGTCTGGTTCGAGGCGCCGGTGGCGGACGAGGGGGGGCGGGTCATCGCTGCGCTGGGCTTTTCCTATCCCGCCGGCGGCGAGTTCGCCGGCATCCTGGGCGTTGCGCGGCCGGGCACGACCGGGGAGGCCTACGCGTTCGATGAGAACGGCGTCATGCTGTCCGAAAGCCGTTTCGTCGCGGACCTGCGCAGGGCGGGGCTGGTGCCCGAAGACACGGGCGCCATACTACGCGTGCAGGTCCGCGATCCCGGCGGCGATCTCACGACCGGGTACAGGCCGGAGGTGGAATGGGCGGCGCTGCCGCTCACGCGGCTGGCCGCGCTCGCCGTGGCGAGCCGCGGCAAAACGGGCGCCGACGAGCGCCAGGGCGTGATCGTGGAGCCGTATCGCAGCTACCGCGGGGCCGAGGTGGTCGGGGCGTGGCGCTGGCTTTCCAATTACGAGCTCGGCGTGGCAATCGAGGTCGGCGCGGCGGAAGCCTACGCGCCGCTGGCTTATCTCAACTACGCTTTTGCCCTGATCCTGTCGCTCATCGCGGCCGCGCTCGCCGCCGTGCTCTGGTCCGCCATCAATGTCTGGCGGCTGCGGCGGGAAGTGGGAGAGGACCGGGTGATCGGCCAGTACCAGCTCGAAACCCAGATCGGCGAGGGGGGCATGGCGAAGGTCTACCTGGCGCGCCACGCGCTGTTGAAGCGTCCGGTCGCCCTCAAGATGCTGAAGCGCCACCTCGCCTCGGACGAGATCGTTGCGCGCTTCGAGCGCGAGGTGCAGCTCGCCAGCCAGCTCACGCACCCGAACACCATAGAGATCTACGACTACGGGCGCACCCGCGACGGAACGTTTTACTACGTGATGGAGCACCTCGAGGGCGAGACGCTCGACCAGGTGGTCCCGCCCGGCAGTCCGATGCCGGCAGGACGCGCGATACACGTCCTGAAGCAGGTGTGCGCGGCGCTGCGGGAGGCGCACGGTCGCGGGCTGGTCCACCGCGACATCAAGCCGCACAACATCATGCTGTGCCAGCGTGGCGGCGAGCGCGACGTGGTCAAGCTGCTCGATTTCGGACTGGTCAAGGATCTGCACGGACGCCAGTCGCGCGACATCACGAAGTTCCAGACGATGGTCGGCACGCCGCTTTACATGTCGCCCGAGCGCATGCGCAATCCCGGCGACGCCGATTCCCGCTCCGACATCTACTCGGTCGGCGCGGTCGGTTTCTATCTGCTTACGGGTGGCGATCT
>CAZQJF010000030.1:0-13466 GCA_964593735.1 uncultured Streptomycetaceae bacterium
TCGATCTCAAGCCGATCTACGTACCGGATCGCCCCCGTGAAGTGAGGGATGCCACATGCTCCGCAGACAAGGCCCGCAAGCTGCTCGGTTATGAGCCGAAGGTCTCGATGCGTGAAGGTCTCATCTCCATGATCGAGTGGATCCGGGCGCACGGGCCCAAACCGTTCGAGTATCACCTGCCGATAGAGATAGACTCTCCGCTTCTACCCGATACCTGGAAATCCCGGCTGATCTAGACGCGTCTCAGTCTCGCGCGTGGTAGCGCACGCTTACGATGGTGTTGAGATTCCACGTGTTCCTGCCGAAATCGCGGTTGAGCTCGCGTATCAGCGTGGCACTTGTGCCTAATTCGAATCGAGCAAAGTAGCGCACTCGCTCCGTTCCGAGGCCGAACTGCACATCGCTGCTCTTCGTGCTTCCCACGCCGTCAGAGAAAAAAGTGCCCGCCTCTTGTCTCAACGTTCGCGTAAGCGTCCACGATGATCGCCCGCTCGAGTAGAACCGGTCCCAGGCAAGCGTGAACCCCGCGCCGGCGCCGACTCCTGTATCCGCGCCCAGCGGCTGGCCGCGATTTGTGTGTCCCTGGGGCATTGCGCCGTGAACGTAGATTCCGCCCTCCGCACGATTGCGAGCCAGGGTTGGAAGCTGGTAATTGATCATCTCGGCTCTGAGCGCTGAGAGGCGTACCGAGTCCGCCGCAATCACCTTGCGGAATCCGAGACCGTAGGACCGACTGTGGTCGGGCTCCTGAATCAGGTCCCTGCGATTCCAATTGTGGTCCTCGCGCCCGTACTCACCATAGATCTCCAGTCCACTCCGCGGGAACACCCAGCGCGCAAAGGCCGATGCCTCCTGATTGTCCTGAGCCCCCCGGGTGTCGATCAGACCCGGAGATTCGGGCACGTTCTTTTTCTGAAATGCTTGCAGCACCTTTGTTATGTAGCTGGGCGGAATGCCGCTACGCGGCCAAAGCGAATGGAAGAAACGCCCGCCACCGAGCTCGAGCCCCGGCATGCCGCGCGGTTGCAACACCCCAACCAAACCAGACGCGAACCTGAGTGTTCCCGGTTCAATTGTGGAGCTGTAGTGTCTCGACCCCTGCGCAGGCGAATAGTCACTCTGTTCC
Source organism: uncultured Streptomycetaceae bacterium (assembly GCA_964593735.1). Lineage (GTDB taxonomy): Bacteria > Pseudomonadota > Gammaproteobacteria > Burkholderiales > SG8-41 > SG8-41. The sequence continues at coordinate 1,127 of CAZQJF010000030.1, forward strand.
AGCCGCCCCCAGATTGCGCGAAAATGGAGGCGAGCCAGCCAGATGTTGATGGGTCGCGCCGTGCCAGCGAACGCGTGCGTGAAACCCGGTGCGTTGCCACCCAGGATGTACTGGTAGTTGTGCATCGGGCCCCAACCCATGTTGGCGGTGGAAACGCCGGCGGTCAGCCCGAACGCATCACCGCGAACGGTGCTCGCTCCCCAGTCGGCCCGACCGTACGAATTGTCTCCAAACCTCTGGGGCAAGTCTACGTTGCCCGGCCAGAGCCCGTTGCGGAACGCATTGCTTCCTGCCTGCCCGTTCGGCATCAACTCGAACGACGTGTTCTGAGCAACGAACGCGAGCGGATTGAGAACCAGCGAGACCGGCCCCGCCACGGCCGCAAAGCCACCACTGATGGACGGTGTAAAACCTCGACCTGCCCAGACGGCCCCATCGTTCGATCCGTATGGAAATGCGCTGTTGAATCGAACCAACCCTTCGGCCGGCAGCATCCGCACGTCAAAGGTGCCCTGGCGTACAACGCGTAACCCAGGCACCGACGGATGCCCGCGTGAATCAGCCGCCACCAACTTCGCTTCCTGCGGCCCGAATCCCCGGATAGACCATGGATACGCGGGCACGCGTCCGATCGACTGGAGATAGCGCAGGTAATTGTCTTCGACGCCACTGACTGGAACGACCGGAAACGCCACGCGCGAAGTCGTGTCCTGTGCGATCAAAGGGGCAGCCATCAAGAGCAGCGATGCGGGGCAGAGCGCGCGAAAACTCATCGGACTAATTTAGTAGCCTCCCACCGGCAACGCCTTGCGGCGTAATTTGTCTTCCATGAACGCTACGCAGCCCGGCGCAATCCGTTCGCGTGTCGCACACAACACGTTCCTGAATTTGCTCGGGTTCGCTATTCCTTTGTTGCTGGCGTTCCTGGTTCTTCCGGTGGCCGCGCGACACCTCGGGCCGGCCCGCTTCGGTCTCATCGGCTTGGCCTGGGCCGTGACAGAGTATCTGATACTGTTCGATCTCGGGTTTGGCCGAGCGACGGTCAAGTTTGTTGCCGATGCGCTCCAGCGTGATCCGGACGACCTTGGCGAGGTCGCATCGCTGGCCACTACCATCCAGCTAGTCACGGGAACGGTCGGCGGAGTGGCGTTCGTTTTGCTCGCACCGGCATTTGTGGATGCTGTGTTCGACCTCCCGGACACCATCTCGGCTGAAGCGGTCGGGATGTTCCGAGTCGTGGGGTTCAGCCTGCCCATTGTGCTTCTTCTCATAGGACTCCGCGGGATCCTGGAAGGCGCGCAGCGATTCGACTTGAGCAATGCCCTAAGGATGTCGAGCAGCTCGGCGTCAGTTGCGATTCCCGCCATAGGAGCGGTGGCGGGAGCCTCGTTGCCGGCCATCATGTGGTGGATACTAGTAACCCGAGCAGCGGTCTGCGTGCTCTCACTGCTCGCGATTCGCCGCGCCCTTCCGGCACTTCGCTGGCAGGTGCCGAGAGGATGGGCTCGCTCCCGCGACCTGGTATCGTTCGGAGGGTGGGTGACGGTGTCGAACGTCATCAGCCCCGTGCTCGGATACTTCGACCGGTTTGCACTGGGAGCGCTGGCGGGCGTCGCGGCGGTGGGATTTTACACCGCTCCATACGAGGGCGTGACGCGCCTGGGCATCGTCGCCGTCAGCCTCGCGGCGAGCCTTCTCCCTGCGATGAGTGCTCTCGAGACGCAAGGTAATCGCGCGCGATCCGCGGAGCTGATTTCGTCCTCGGGAAGGACGCTCATGGTGGTGATGGCTCCGCCCCTCGCTGTCATCTTCGCGTTCGGCCCGGAGCTCTTGCAGGTCTGGCTCGGTCCGGACTACGCCGCTCAATCCGCGATGGCGCTGCGAATCCTGACCATCGGCGTGTTCGCCAACGCGCTCGCCCAACTCCCCCTGGTCGCGCTCTACGCGTTCAACCGGCCCGATCTCCCCGCGAAATTCCACCTCGGCGAGCTGATCATCCACATCCCGATTACGATTTTCCTGGTGAGAGAATTCGGCATCGCGGGTGCGGCTGCGGCGTGGACTTCGCGTGTCGTCTTCGACCTGGGTCTTCTGCTCGCCGGGTCGGCCCGCTGCACTGGAGTTTCGGTCCACGCTGTCGCGGGCGGGAGGGCCGGGCGGATCAGCGTCGCTATGGTGGGGCTCGTCGCAACGATGCTGATTGCGGCGGCTCTTCTAGATGCGATGCCCGTGCTTTCAGTGCTGCTCGCGGTCGGAGCAGTTGCGGGATTCCTGGTGCTGGGCTGGGCGTGGATCCTCCTGCGCACGGACCGCGAGGCAATCGCGCGAGCAGGCGCCGCTTTCGCAGGCTCTCCCCGTCTCGGTCCCGAAGCATCATGAAATGAAATGCAGAGTATGCGGCAATGACTCGGGGAACAGATCGTATCGGCTCCGGGAGATGATGTTCGGGTTCCGGGACGAGTTCGAGTACTTCGAGTGTTCGCGCTGCCAGTGCGTTCAGATCGTAGACATCCCGGATTCGATGACGAGGTACTACCCGGACAATTACCACTCCTTCGTACCGATCTCGCGCTCGAATCGGCTGCGCACGCTTCTCATTGCCCTGAGAGACGGTTCCGCGGTCACCGGACGCGGGCTGATCGGCAAATTTCTCGCCCGCTTTTTTCCGCCGAATAGTGCCTTGCCCAGCCTGGCGTGGCTTCAGGCAGACCGGAGCGCGCGCATTCTCGATGTCGGCTGTGGCAGCGGGCTGATGTTGAACGCCCTCGGTGGCTTGAAGTTTCGGAACCTGCTGGGAGTGGACCCGTTTCTCCCCGCGGACGTCGAATACGCCAACGGAGTGAAGCTCGTGAAAGCAACCATTCACGACATATCGGGCGAGTTCGACATCATCACGCTTCACCACTCTTTCGAGCACCTCTCTGATCCAGAGCCGACGCTCATGGCCGTGAATGCATTGCTGGCTCCAGGCGGTCACTGCATAATCCGGCTCCCCGTGTCATCGTCATTCGCGTGGAAGCACTACGGCGTGAACTGGGTTCAGCTGGATCCGCCGCGGCATTTCTACATCCATTCGGTGGAGAGCATGAAAATCCTGGCCCAGCGCGCGGGACTCGAGGTAGTGCGCGTCACCTACGATTCCACAGCGTTCCAGTTCTGGGCCAGCGAACAGTATGCCCGCGATATCCCACTGTACGATGATCGGTCCTATCTGGTCTCTCCGGTGAATTCCATCTTCTCGAAGGAAGAGATCACCACTTTCGAGAGGCGGGCGGAAGAGCTGAACAGCGCCGAGCTCGGAGATCAGGCCGTGTTCTACCTGAAAAAACCCTCAGTCGCCTGAAGCCGCTGGGCTGAATACTCCCACCAGCGTTCCTGAGAGATACGCCCACGCAGTGCGCGGGCGGCCCTGCACGAGCTCCAGGAGTGCGCGTCCCGGCTTGGTGACGGCCAGGTAGGTAATCCCCGCCGCGCGCCGCCACCCGCTGAAGTTGCGGCGGACGGTAAAGGCGCGATTGCGGTTGACGGCAAACACCGTCGGTGCCGATTGTCTTTTCTTTCCGAGCGTCGTGCCGACGCGATGATAGCACACCGCGCCGCGTGCGATCATTACCCGAAACCCCGCCGCCCTGGCGCGCAGGGAGTAGTCCACGTCCTCGACATATATCGGCCTGAAACACTCCGCCAGAAAGCCGACTTCATCGAGCACCCGTCTGGAAATCAGCATCGAGCATCCGCAAACGTAGCCTGTCTCCATGGGGGCATCGCTTTGGGGGAGCTCCATCGTGTGCGTTCCGAGTGCGCGAACCGGATTGAATGAACCTCCTCCGTACCACAGGGTCGAGCGATCCCATTCATAGATCGACCCTGTCAGGAGCCCAGCGTCAGGCGCCACCTCGAGGGCTTTCGCCAGCTCGTTGAAGTAGGAGGTTGTCACCGCCGCATCATTGTTCAGAAGCAGCGCGAACGGCGCGGTGGTGAAGTCTCTGACGTACCGGAGACCAATATTGCAGGATCGTATGAACCCGGCGTTCTTGTCTGCGGCGGCGATGGTGAGCCACGGCAACGGCTCGAGGGATCGGTCGAGGTCGGTTGTCGGAACTACACGGTGATCAATCCGGGCCGACCCGGCCCACCGAGCGATCTGGGCTACCGCATCCTCGGTAGACGCGTCGTCGATGACGAGCACCTTGCCCGGAGGAGGAGTCGCGCTCCACAGGGAGTCGAGACACGTGATGGTGTCGTCAGCGTGATTGAAGCTGGGGACGACGACAGCCCAGGTCGAAGGATTGTGCACGGGCATATATTAAACGGGCGAAAGCCACCCTCATAGATGCAGCGCTTTCGCAACCACACGCACATGATGGAATTCCTCTTGCTCCTCAGCAGAGTGCGCGCTCACACCCCGGTTTGCCTGGCTGCGCTTTTCCTGCCGTCGGGCCTGTGGTCCCAGGTTATGCCCGATTCGGCAGCGCCCGCACAGCCCGTTCCGAGTGTGCAGCCGGCGACCGACTCCGTCGCCCCACCCTCGAAAGGGTGGGGAGCCGTTCGCAGCGTCAGCCTGATCAACGCGTATCAGATCGAGCGTGAACGACTGGGCGAGCTCGCCGGCGCGCCGCTCGTTGCGCCGATGACGCTGCGCTCCGTTAGCGCCTACATAACGCGGCTGGAGCCCTCGACCCGCAGGCGTGGATTGTTTCTGCCCGAGCTTCAGCTGGTGCACAACAGCGCGCTGCCATGGTCGATGAACGACGGCGATCTGTGGGCGGGAAGGGGAGCGAGTTACCGAATCGCCGGCGGGTTCTATTCCAGGCATGGTCGCTTCCAGCTCATCGTCGCCCCGGAAATCACCTACCAGGCCAACCGGTACTTTCAGCTCCACATTCCGGAGATCGAGCGAGTCACCATCCCGCCGGACCGGAGCAAGTGGGCGTTTCCCTGGTACGTCAGCGGGCCCTACTCGGCGGACATGCCGACACGTTTCGGCGACACGCCTATCGGCCGGCTCAGTCTAGGCCAGTCATCCCTGCTGTTCGGGTTCTCGAAGTTCCAGTTCGGATTTGCCAATGAGAACCACTGGTGGGGACCCGGGATCGGTAACGCCCTCGTCCTGAGCAACAACGCGCCGGGGTTTCCTCACTTCCTGCTGCGCACGAGAGAGCCAGTCAAGACTCGGATCGGCGACATCGACATCCGCTGGATTGTTGGCGGCCTGACCGAATCGTCGTACTTCGATACCACCTCTACGAACAACCTGAACTCGATCACCGCCGGTGCCCTCACACTTCATTTGCGAAAGCCTCGAGGGCTGACGGTGGGCGTGACGCGCAGCGTCATCATGACCGCCTCGGGCTGGGGGAAGGTCCCCGTAAGGTGGCTGGAGCTCTTTCATCCGATTGGGTGGCCGAACCGGATTGCTCTCAGGGATTCCACTCTGGACCCGGGTGGCCGCGACCAGCTCTATTCGCTGTTCGCGCGCTGGGTGATGCCCGAGTCGGGGTTCGAAGTCTACGGAGAATGGGGGCGAACGGAGTTTCCTCCGTCGCTTCGTAACTTCATTCTCGCGCCGAATCATACGCAGGCCTACACGCTTGGCTTGCAATGGCGGCGGCCGGGTTGGACGGGGAACGATCTATGGCGGCTGCAGGCCGAGAACACTTCGGTGGAGCAGTCGGCGACCTTCCGCGATCGGCCAGTCGGAATCTGGTACACCAGCCGGAAGGTCCTTCAGGGCTACACGAATCGCGGACAGCCGCTCGGAGCAGCGATCGGCCCGGGCTCGTCCGGCCAGAACGTGAACATCGATTACATGCGGCCCGACTGGTCATTCGGCCTCAAGGCCGGTCGCATCCGCTACAACGAAGACGTGAGGAGCATCTCCGCATACCTCGAGTTCAAGTCGTGGTGTACCCATGACATCTATCTCTATTGGGGTCCGCGCCTTGCCAAGTCGTCCAGATTCGGATTCGCGGCGCTGGATTTCACGCTCGCCAACAGGATCCAGCCTTGGTTTCAGTTTCGAGGCGGATGCCCGGGAGGCGATGGTCAGGTCGATATTCGAAACAATACGCTGAATCTTACGTGGAGCCCGTTTGCGCGCCGGTAGGCCGGTCGGCTAGTCGCGACGGATCAGACCAGCTCTCTGTAGATCCCGGCAGTCATTGCCGCGGTGCGTTCCCATGTGAACTGCGCCGCTTGCTTTCGACCTGCGACGACGAGCTTGTCGCGCTCAGTGATCGCCCGCTCCAGGCCGTCCGCAATGCTGGCAGGGTTGAGCGGATCGACAATCACCGCCGCTCCGCCCGTGACTTCAGGCAGCGCGCCGACGCTCGATGCAACGACGGCCGTGCCCACAGCCATCGCTTCCAGAGCGGGAAGCCCAAACCCTTCGTGCAACGACGGGATGGCGAGGCAAGATGAGGCTGCATACAGGCTGACGAGCTGCGCATCTGTCACGATTCCCAGGCGCCTCAGGAAGCTCGCTCCAATGCTTACCTGGCCCCACGCATCGGCTCCGGCAGTCACCAGGATATGCGGGAATCCCCGCGCCCTCAGGAGCGTCATCGCCTGCTCCAGGCGCTCGAGATTCTTGCGCGGCTGCTCTGACCCCACGAACAGGACGTACGGTTCACTGACCACAGGCGTCACGCTCGGCGGGCTGAAAAAAATCCCGTCCACTCCCAGCGGAGTGATGCGAATTCGTTCTGGGCGAACACCGAACAGCCGTTCCACATCATTCGCCGTGTCCGTAGAGTTGGCGATGACGATGTCGGCGCGTCGCGACATCCGGCGCTGCGATCTGTTCCCGTACAGCCTGGCTGACGGCGACGCGAGCTCCGGGAAGCGAATCGATACGAGATCGTGGATGGTCACCACGGTTGGTACCTTACCCCGACTGAGAGGCCCGCGGAATCCTGGCGAGTGGTAGACGTCAGCGCCGACGGCAGCCGCGCGCATCCGGCCAAGAAAGGGATGCCACACAAGGTCAACCCCGAGCGTCACAAGCCGGCGACGCACTGTTTTTCGCACCTCACGCTTGCCACCACCGATCTCGACGACCTCGACGTCGCCGCGCGCCTTCAGTGCGGCGGTGAGGTGTCTGGCGTATCGCGGGATGCCTCCATCGGGCTGCCGCTGGTACGTCGCGTCCATCGCGACTCTCAGAGCGAAAGGCCCGATGCGGGAGGAGACTGGAGCCGCTGCGAGTGCGTCACCATCGCGCCGGCAGCCAGAAAGAACAGATAGGCGAAAAGGTGCGAGCTGAAAACAACTGAGGTGACGCCGTTCAGGAAAATTCCAATCGTGGCCAAAACCACTACCGCGAAGAATCGTCGCTGCGTCTCAGTAGTGGCTATCCAGAACGAGCGCCAGGAGACGACCAGGATGCTCGCCAGCATGCCGACAAGTGCGATGAGGCCGGCTAATCCAAGCTGCACGGCGTAGCTGAGGTACATGTTGTCACCGGTCAGCGGCACTCGACGGAATCTCAATGGCGCGGCATCGGTGGTCCCGACGCCATGCCCCCATGGCTGCTCCAGGAAAGCGATTACGCCTTTCCCCCACTCCTTGGCGTGCGAGGTACCGCTGTCGGTCTGCCACGAGAGCGTCTCCCACACAAAACGCAGGAGGCCTGGGACAACCAGCACCGTCACGACGATCGCGGCGAAAGCGGTGACCACGCTTCCCAGTGCCCATTCGGGTCGGCGCAGCATCAGGTACAGGAGCACCACCTGAACGATACAGATCACCGTCGTCACGCGTGTGATCGACGTCAGGAGGCCGGCCCAGATCAGGACATAGCCCAATCGCACGAGATTGGGATGGTGTCTCTTCCGGTTGAGCGCCCATGCGCTCGCCGCGGGCACCAGAAAGAGAAAGGGAAGGGCGAAGCCCTGACTGTGGAGAAAGACGGAGCCGGATCGCCTTACGAGGACGCTCCCCATGTCGGTCCAGTAGTTTGCCGGCAGTCCCCAGACGTTGCTGCTGGTGTAAGCAGCCAGGCCCAGGAAGTCGCTCACGTACGAAGCAACCCCAAGCAGGACCAGCATGTCGGGTGACACGAAGATGCGCTCGACGATTCCGACGACGCTTATCGTCAGAGCGATCAAGTACGCGTGCTTGAGGACGCGCTCTGATTCCCAAAGCTCAGGCACGGCCCTGCCGACGTAGTACAGGAACAGGAAAAAGAAGCTGTCCCGGAAGCCGTAGAGCTGCGCCCCCCCTGGGATTCCGGCGTGAAACACAGGGTCCGCGACGACGAGATAGAGGAGGGCGAGGCCGATCAACCCGGTCACTGCCACATCGGGCGCGGCGATGGGCGTCCGCTGACCCGTCCCGGACAGCGCACGCAGAACCGCCCAGAGGAGGAACACGACGATCGCCGCTTCCTTCCACGCGGCGATCGTTCTCGCCGTTCCGGCCCCGACCCCGAAATAGCCGAACAGAAGCGCGATGACCAGCGAGTGAAACGGCAAGACCCACAGGAATAGGATCAACGCTGCCCTGGAAATGCCTGGCGGGCGTATTCGCGTTGCCGTCGCGGGAAACTTGAGCGCCGTCGCCGTCATGCGGTCACCATCCGGAAGACCGGCTGCTAGCTGGCGCGCCGGAAGACTCGGCTGATCTCGTGCTTCATCTTCCCGAGCGAGCTCCCGACGGCGCTGGCCGACTCGGGATTCCGGGAGCGCCAATCGGCGAGAATCGCCGCGCCTCCCGCCAGCATCAGCCCCAGGAGGGCGCCACCCATAAGCGTGCTGACCAGGAGGATTCCGTACCGCGGCCACTGCGCTTTCCGCGCCGGCACCGCGGAATCAACCACCGTGATGAGAGCGGCATCGTTCACCTCGTCGAGCAGCGCGGTTTCGAGCTGACGCTGGAGCATTGTGTAGAGATCCGCCGTCTGGTCCACATCGCGCTGGAGCTGCTTCTCCGTGAAAATGAGCGCCGGCGAAGTGCGCCACGAACGGTTCTGGTCGTAGAACGAACGGTGCTGCGCTTCAGCGGAGCGCAGGCTCTCTCTCGCCAGGTTCACGCGCCCCTCGAGGAAAAGGCGCTTGGATTTCGCGCGCGAGACGCGCTGCTCTCTGTTGAAGGCGGTGACGAGATCGATCGTACGGTTCGCCATGGCCGCGCTCAGCTCCGGCCACTGTGCGTCAACCTCGATCCAGACGAGGTTGGTCTTTATGTCGTAGTTCCCGTCTATTGCCGCGGCCAGCCGTTTGATCGCGATTTCGAGCCTTCGCCTCTCGTCGCTGTTTCTGATCCGGAGAATTTCCACCAGAGTCGCGCTGTCACCGGGCGCTTCACCTCGCGGGTTCGGGAAGCGCGAAAGGGCCAGCCGGGTGAGCAGCTCCCGGCTCTGGATCAGCTCGAAGTAGAAATTGGCCGACTCGGAAGGGTCGTTGCCGGCCGCCATCCCCAGCTGGCTCGCCAGCCCGCCGAGCGCGCCGCCGCCGGACAGCCCGCTCGGAAGCTTGTTGCTGGAAGAGCTGTTGGCCACGAACGAGGTGCGACTACGGTACACCGGCGGGATGAGGATGACCGCCAGGATCGCAATTGTAATGGCGATCGCCATCGCTCCCGCGATGATCCGCCACCGTGAGATCGTCTCGGCCACCCACCGTGAAAAAGTCAGCGGACTCCCCGACCCCTGCGATGGCGCGGCGGACATTGCGCTACTGCCGGAGTGCGACGACCAGCGTAAGCAGCGTTGCCGCTATCTGCGCGATGGCGCCGGCACTTTGCAGGAAGTTGAAACCTGTATCGGCAGGATCGCGCTCGGGAACGTATACGACGCTACCCGGCTGCGGCTTGGGAATGCCATCCGGCAGCAGGAAATTGGACTCGCGGGCATCCACCTTTCCGTTGGGCTGCGTCACGTAAGCGCGCTTCACATCGGCTTTGCGCGATGGTCCGCCGGCTGCGCGGATGTAATACTCCATCGACTTCCCGGATGCATACGTCACCGACACTGGCGAATTGACTGCTCCCTGAACGTTGACCACGGAGTTGTAGCGCGGAATGAAGACCGAATCTCCGTCCTGGAGCAACAGGTTGTCGCGGGAGTCGTCGTCTTTTAGTACTTCTGGGAGTTCTATACCGATACGACCCACTCCGTTGCGAGGACGATAGAAAATCACCCCGTTCGCATACGCGTCGCGGGTCAACCCGCCTGCCCGCTGGATGAGGTCCGTTATCTTCTCGGTCGTCGTCCTGAGCGAGTAGCGGCCAGGATAGCGAACCTCGCCGGCGATGACCGCGGTGCGCTGAAGCTCCCAGTTCGGCTGGCGCAGAATCAGGACGTTGTCGTACGGAATCACAACGACTTCCGGGTTTGGTCCGGATGGGGCGGGGAGGCCAGGCGGACCGAGATACTTTCCGTCTGGTCCGCGCTCGAAGATGTAACTGGAATCGAGAGGAACGCGGAACGTCCGCGCCGTCACTCCTCCGGCGCGGTTCTCGGGGAGCCGCGCAATCTCCGCCTCGTTGAGGTAGGCGCTTTGCTCGAGCCCACCAGCGAGGAGAACCAGGTCGCGAACTGTCATGCCTTCGCGATATGGAAATTGTCCGCTCTGTCGAACCGCGCCGTTGATGGCGACATACCGAACCGGCCGGAACTCCGAAATCGAAAAAACGCGAATCTCATCGTCTTCCTGGAGCGGCAGGTCGTTGATCACCGCTCCGGTCGTATCCCGCAATGCGGCTCGGAGCTGGATGCGCGAGGAGTCGGGAAGAGTGCGAGTGACGAGAACCTGTCCCAAGTAGACGTCGGGCTTCACTCCACCAGCGGTGCGCAAGGCCTCCGAGAGGAGCATTCCCGGCCTGATGCCCTGACTCCCCGGCGACCAGACGTTGCCACGGACGTAAATCCGGTTGCGGACGCGTGTGGCCACCGTAAACACGCGGATGATGTCGCCTGGCAGTACTGCTACGGTCGGACCGTTGCCCGTCATGAATTGATCGGAGACGATCTCGGTGATCACCCGATCGCGCCCGCCGAGGGGGCGCTGCTCAGGGGGAACGATGCGCTCGATCTGCACGCGCCGGCGAGCGGCTGCCGCCGTGAACCCACCCGCGAACCGCAACGCATCTGAGACGGTTTCACCAGGCTTCATCTCGTACGTCGCTGGCCGCGCCACTTCGCCAACGATGCGAACTCTTCCACTGTGGATGGGCACGAAGATCAGGTCGCCGCTCGTCAACCGAACGTCATGAGCCGCGTTTCCATTCAGCAAATAGTCGTAGACGTCGAGAGTATCGACAGCGACTCCACCGCGACGGATCAGTACCCGTCGCAGACTTCCATTATCCGAGGGGCCGCGCGCGGCGTAAAGAGCCGTCAGTGCGGTACCCGCGCTTGAAATACGGTAGCTGCCCGGACGCAGCACATCGCCGGTGACGAAGATCTGGTTGCTGCCGAGTCGAGCGGGGGTCACGTAAAAACGAGTGGTAGCTCCGGCACCCCGCCGTACGCCAGAGTATACTCGGCCGAGCCGCGAGTACAAGACGTTTTCCAGCTCCGCCAGCGTTAGACGATTTACCCAGAGCTGTCCGACCTGCGGGATCACCACGAATCCTTCGCGTGTTACGTCGAGCGTATAGGACTGCTCGACGTCTCCCGTGAGCACGAGGACCAGTCTGTCACCCGGTCCAATTTGATAGTTCGCGTCGACCGGGCCCGAGAGGTTCGGATCGAACTGGGTTGTCGCGTTGCGAAAGAAATCCAGCCCGAATATGACGAAGCCGCTGTCGGCGTCTGCCGTCCTTTGCGTGAGACCGCGGCCGAGCGAGTCCACCTGCGCGAGACACCGCGCTCGAGCGAGTTGCCGCAGCTCCGAAACCCGACGCCGATTGAGGGTGGTATTGACTAATCCCGATGCCAGCGTATCACTGAGGGTCAAGGTGTCGGGATCGATCCCGCAACGAAGAAGATCGATGTCCACAGTATCAGCGATCCCGAGTTGGGCGATGGCTGAAAACACATCTTCGGGCGATGAAGCCGTGTCAGCGCCTGTAGTACCCGGCAAGTAGGCATCGAGGAGATTTTCCGGATACCCTTCGGCCCTCAGTCGGGCGCGCACCTGATCCGGCGTCAGCCCACTGGTGAGGATCCTCTGTCGTAGCTGCTGAAGGAGGGCAGGATTGGTCTGCAGCATCTGTTGCGCCTGTTCAGAGCTTGGTCGTTGCGCCGCAGCAGTCGCGCCGAGACCAAGGAGGCCAGCGAGGACGAGAAGCGAGCTGAGCTTCGAGACAGTCATTCGTTTTGTAGGGTGGAAGACACACGGTTGGAATGATCGCGCAGGGACTCGAACCCCGGACCTCTGCTGTGTGAAAGCAGCGC
>CAZQJF010000031.1:0-5361 GCA_964593735.1 uncultured Streptomycetaceae bacterium
TTCACCCCCATCCCAGCCTTCCCCCGTCAAGGGGGAAGGGGTTTTCTGGTTTTTTTGTGACACAGTACGACTAGTCCCCGATCTCTAGTCCCTCATCTGACCGAAAGGAGGATACAAATGCCAGTGCGTTGGGAAACCACGAAAGTCGATGGCAAGGAAATGCGCATCTACGTCGGTGTGCCGGAAAAACCGGGCCCTCATCCCGGCATCGTCGTCGCGCAGCATGCGGGCGGTGTGGACGCGCAGATCCAGGACACGGTGCACCGGTTGCACCGCGAGGGCTATGTGGTCGCGGCGCCGGAGCTGTTTCACCGGCAGTCGGAGAAGGTGGAAGGTTCGCGCACGGCGCTGCTTCGCGACAACGAAATCATCGCGGACGTCAACGCGACCGTCGCTCACTTGAAGGCCATGCGCCTCACCGTTGCGCCGCTGGGGATCGTGGGCTTCTGCATGGGCGGTCGCGTCTCCTATCTCATGTCGTGCGTGCAGCCCGAGTTCAAGGCGGCGGCGGTTTTCTACGGCGGCAGCCTGTTCAAACCGCTGGGCGACGGGCCGAGCCCGTTCGAGCGCAGCTCCGGCATCGCGTGTCCCATGATCGGTTTCTTCGGCGTAGAGGACGGCAATCCGTCGCCCGAAGACGTGAAGCGGGTGGACGCCGAGCTGACGCGGCTCAAGAAGTGGCACGAATTCCACACCTACAACAACGCCGGCCACGCCTTTCAGAATTTCTGGTCGCCCGAGCGCTACCGCGAGCGCGCCGCGCGCGCCTCGTGGACCGAGATGCTCGCGTTCTTTACCGAGTACCTGAAGCGCGGAACAGCCTGAGAAAGTTTCAAGGCCGAATCCTGCTTCCGCCTCGTTCGAATTCTGCAAGCCAGGTTATTGCTTTGACTTTCCTGTCGGCCTTGGCGTCTTGACGGTTAATTCTGGTCTTGCCGTTCGAGGTTCATAGTCGTCCGGAGCGCCCGGTGGTATCGGCGGATGCGCCTTCAGGCTCTGCTGGAACTCGTGGATCATCCGCCGCAGGGGCGTGCGCACCCAGTTCGACGCGGTGCCCACGTCGGTCTCTTCCTTGGGGTCTTGCACCAGGTTGAAGATCAGGGGCGATTCCAGGTGCACCGGGCCTTCATTGGGCTCCTTTTCCCATACGGTATGCATCTTCCAGTTGCGCCACTTGGCGGCGCGCAGCTCGTTCTTGATGTAATAGACGAAACCTTCACGATTCGATTTCCCGCGCTTTCCGAGGAAAAAATCGAGCTGGTCCACGCCATCGACAGGCCGGTCTAGCGGCACTCTTGCCCCCGCGATGCGCGCCAGCGTCGCATAGAGATCGGTGACGTGCACGATTTCGTTCGAGACGCCGCCGGCGGCGATGCGCCCGCGCCAACGAATCACGAACGGCACGCGCAAGGCCCCCTCCATCGCGGTGTGGTACGTGCCGGTCCACGGCCCGGCCGTCCCGCGCCACGGGCGGCGGAACTCCGGTCCGTTATCGCTCGCGAAGATCACGACCGTTTCCCCCGCGATCTTCAATGAATCGATCTCATCGAGAATCTGCCCCACCCGGAAATCCATTTCGGCCATCGAGTCGGCGAAATCGCCGGCGCCGGTCCTGCCGGCGAAATCGTGGTGCGGGATGGTGGGATAGTGCAGCTGCGTGAGCGGCACGTAGGCGAAGCAGGGTTTTCCCGCCTTTACCTGCCGCCGCATGAAAGCGATGGTGCGCGCGACGAGCTCCGAGTCGATGCGCCGGCGCATTTCCAGGTCGTACAGCGCGGTATTCTTCGCGGGCTTGCCCTTCCGTCCCTGCATCACGTACGGGAGCGGAACGACCGAGGAATCGTAGCCGGGCGAGCTCGTGAACATGCTTTCGTTGGTGGTGCGCGGGATGCCGTACCACTCGTCGAAGCCGCGGTCCTTGGGATAGCGGCCTTCCCGGTCTCCAAGATGCCACTTGCCGAAGCACGCGGTCGCGTAGCCCCGCCCGGAGATCAATTGCGCGAGGGTGATCTCCCAGGGCGTGATGCCCTGTGGCAGCCCGGCGGGCACGGACTGCAATGCACCGGTGCGGATCGGGTGGCGTCCCGTCATCAATGCCGAGCGGGTCGGCACGCAGTCGCTCTCGACGTTGAAGTTGGTGAGCCGCAGTCCCTCGGCGGCGAACCGGTCGATGCGCGGAGTGGGCGCGCCGCGCAAAGCTCCGCCGCCGTAGCAGCCGGGCTCGCCCCAGCCGAGGTTGTCCGCGAGGATCAGAACGATGTTGGGCAGTTTGGCTGTCATGGCGCGGTCTGGTTGAGATAGGTTGCGATCACTGGACTATACTGCGAATCGCGATGGTGAAACCTGAGAGCAAATTCGGCATCCTGACAAGGCCCATGCGCCTGATCGCCGTTGCAGTAACCCGGTTTGAAACTGCATGAGTAGACGCCCCAACATCCTGCTGATCACCTCCGATCAGCAGCGCGCCGACTGCAACGGGTTCGAGAATCCGCATATCCGCACGCCGCATCTCGACCAGCTTGCGCGCGACGGCACGCGCTTCTCCGCGAACATCACGCCCAATCTCGTGTGCCAGCCCTCGCGCGCCTCGATACTGACCGGCCTGCTGCCGCTCACGCACGGCGTGTGGGACAACGGGATCGATCTCGATCCCGTTGCAGGTGAGCAGGGATTCGCAGGGACTCTGGGGCGCGCGGGTTACCGGACTGCGCTTTTCGGCAAGGCGCATTTCTCGACGAAGTCGACGTTTGCACCCACCGGGACGCCCGAGTGCAACAAGAGCCAGGCGAAATACGGCGCCGCATGGCGCGGGCCGTACATGGGCTTCCAGCACGTAGAGCTGTGCGTGCTCGGACACATGCACCGCACGCGTCCGATCGAGCGGCCGGCCGTGGGGCATTACGAGCGCTGGTTGATCGCGCGCGGCACGAACGAGGAAGGCCTGAAACTGTGGGCGCAGGAGACGCGCCCGGGTTCCGGCGCCGCGCAGACGTGGTCGTCGGCGCTTCCCGTCGCGTGGCACAACAGTACCTGGATCGCAGATCGCGCGATCCGCTGGCTGGGCGAGAGCCACAGGCAGGACGAGCCGTTCTGCGCGTGGGTGTCGTTCCCTGACCCGCACCACGCATTCGACTGTCCCGAGCCCTGGAGCTCGATGTACGACGCGCAGGCCATGCCTCTGCCGCAGCACCGGGTCCGGGATCTCGAACGCCGGCCGTGGTGGCACAAGGCGGTGCTGGAAGGCACTCCGCAGCTCGCGGACCCGGCCATGCTCAAGTTCCGGGCCGAGGGCTCGCGCGTCCCGGACCAGACCGACCGTCAGCTCGCCGAAATGACGGCGAACTACTACGGCATGATTTCCCTGATCGATCACAGCGTGGGGCGCATCCTGACCGTGTTGAGCGACCTCGGGCTCGAGCGGGACACGCTGGTGGTCTATACCACGGACCACGGCGAGCTGCTCGGCAACCACGGGCTCTACCTCAAGCACCCGATCCCCTACGAGGATCTGCTGCGCGTGGCGCTGATCGTGCGCGGACCGCGCGTCGCGGCGGGAAGGGTCGTGGACGATCCGGTTTCGACTCTGGATCTCGCGGCGACGTTCTACGATTGCGCGGGGGTTTCCGAACCGATCCCGTTGCAGGGGCGCAGCCTCGGAAAACTGCTCGCCGGCAGCGCCGCGGCGCGCGACGTCGCCTACAGCGAGTGGCACGTGCACCCTTCGCGCTGCGGCGTCGGGCTGCAATTGCGGACGGTGCGCACCCGCACGCACAAGTGCACGTTCGAGCTCGGTTCCGGCGCGGGCGAGCTCTACGACCTTGCGAACGACCCGGGCGAAATGGACAACCGCTACGACGATCCCGGCTGCGCGAGAGTGCAGAAGGAGCTGCGCGACATGATGCGCGCGCGGCCGGGCGTGGTACGCCCGGATCTGGCGGAGCCGGTGGGAATGGCCTAGTGCCGTTCCCCCATACCGGCCGCCGGCGCGGGCGCCCTGGCCATCGCAGCGAAAGGGATCGACGCGGGAGGATAGACCGGAACGGCACTAACACGCAGGAGTTGCGTGAAAACCGCAAGATTTCGGAATGTGATTCACTTGAAGCTATCTCAAAAACGCCGAAAAGGTGGCAAGTCAGAATCGAAAATTGACAGGATTAACAGGATGTACAGGATATTTCTAGCTGTGTCCTTGTCCTGTTCATCCCATTCATCCTGTCCGTTTGTGTTTGAGATGGGTTCTAGTTGATATTGGACAACAAGCAACGCTCATCAGGGAACTGCCCATGAAGGTATCCATGGCAATCCGTGCTCTCTCGTTACTTCTCGTGATGGCCGCTGCGCCGGCTTCGGGGCAGAGCTGGCCGGGAAAGCCGGTGCGTTTCCTGGTCGGCTTCGCGCCCGGTGGCTCGACCGACATCGTGGCTCGGCTGATCGCCCAGGAAATGGGCAGGAATATCGGCCAGCAGGTGGTGGTCGAAAACCGGCCGGGCGCCGGCAGCGCTATCGCCGCCGAGCTGACCGCGAAAGCGTCAAGGTGGAATGACCAAAGGATGAAGGCAGAAGGCAAAAGGCAGAAGGAAATGTCTTTTCCGCGCGTAGCGCGGGGGTCATCCTTCATCCCTCATCCCTCATCCTTCGCACGCTCGTGCGCGTAGGTCTCTTCGTCACCTGTCTCGTCGACCTGATGCGTCCCCGCATCGGGTTTGCGGCGCTGAAGCTGCTCGAGGCGGCGGGCTGCGAGGTGTTCGTGCCGGAAACGCAGACCTGCTGCGGCCAGCCCGGCTACAACTCGGGCGACCGGAAGTCCGCGCAGTCGCTGGCGCGCAAGGTGCTCGACGAGTTCTCGGACTTCGACTACGTGGTGGCGCCGTCCGGTTCGTGCGCGGGGATGATACGCACGCACTATCCGGAGCTGCTGCGCGACGCTCCGGATGAACTGGAACGAGTGCAAAATTTATGTGGGCGTACTTACGAGATCACGGATTTCCTCGTCAACGTAATGAAGCTCGATCGCGTGCCGGGGCTGTTCAACGGCACGGCGACGTATCACGATTCCTGTTCCGGCCTGCGCGAGCTGGGCGTCAAGGGTCAGCCGCGCGCCTTGCTGGCGAAGATTCCGGGGCTGGCACTGAGGGAGATGGAAGAGGCGGAAACCTGCTGCGGCTTCGGCGGGACGTTCGCGGTGAAGTTCGGCGAGATTTCGACTCACATCGCCGAGCGCAAGTGCGTCAACATCGCGGCGAGCGGCGCGGACGCGGTCGTCCTGGGAGACCTCGGCTGCATGCTCCACATCGAGGGCCGCCTGCGCCGGCGCGGTGACATGAAGACGAAGGTGCTGCACGTCGCGGAAATTCTCGCCGG
>CAZQJF010000031.1:5461-13460 GCA_964593735.1 uncultured Streptomycetaceae bacterium
TCTACCAGTCGCGCATGCGGCGCTTCAGCTTGGCGACGATCTCGGCGCTCATCTGCGACACGCGCGATTCGCTGACGCCCAACGTCTCCCCGATATCGCGCAAAGCGATACCGCGGTCGTAAATCGACTCCATCACGTAGCGCTCCGCTTCCTCCAGCGCGTCGAAGGCTGCGCTTAGCGCCACATGGCGCTGGCGTTGTTGCAGGGCGCGCATCGGGTCAGCTTGTACGCGGACGCCGACGTGCCCATCGTAGGTTGCAGTGGATGAGGATGCCTCTTCCAGGTGCTCGAGTTCGTGGTCCCCGGCCCGGAAGCCGCCCGCACCCGCCTCGACCATGCAGCCATGGAACTTCTCGAGCGACCAGCTCAATTCGTTGGCGACCTCCTGGGCGCGCGGCGTGCGACCGAGTTGGTGTTCGAGCCGCTGCACGGCCACGCGCGCCTCGCGCAGCCGGGAGCGTGCTTCACGGGGCAGGCTGTCGCTGGCGCGCAGTGCGTCGAGCATTGCGCCTTCGATACGCCGAGCTGCGTAGCTCTCGAAGGTCGAACCGGGGCCCTGTTCGAAGCGAGACAGCGCCTCGTTCAGTCCGATTAATCCGGCCTGCACCAACTCGTCCATGCCCACGCTGGCGGGCAGGCGCCTGCGTATCCTGCCCGCGATATTCCTTACCAGCGACATGTTCGCGGCAAGGTCCGCAGCGCGCTGGCGCCGTCCGTGGGATTCGATGGCGGAGGTCATATGCGTGTCTGGATCTGGAGCGGACCGCCCGGGGTGGGTCGCTGGCCGACCGCGCGCACCTATCGTCACGCCTGCGTGTGGCGGCGTCAAGCTAGCCGGGGAGAGTATCCCCTCATTCCATTAGCACAATAAATCAATCCCTTAGCTCACCCACCCGGCTGTCCGCAAACTTTTGCTAAAGAGTTGCGCCCGCCTGCCGTAAACACCAGTGTGGCTACGTGTCGGCCGCCGCCCGTGACTCATCCTGCGCCGGGCGTACGCCAGCGCACAGTCTTCTTCCCGCCGTTGCGGACAATGGCAGTGTGCTCGACGCGAATCCAGAGGCGGTGATGGCCGGAGGCGGGACGCTGAGCAGGGCGGTAATGCGAGGATTGAGGACGGTTTCATGAAGTTTGATGCCAGACGTTTGATCAACCAGGCGATCGCCGTAACGGCGCTCATCTGCATGACCGCGCAGCCGACGCTCGCCGCGCTGCTCAATCTTTCGCAGGCGCCCCTGTTCATCGGCGCGAATATCCCGCCGCAGGTGATGCTCAACATCGCGAAGGATCACCAGCTGCAGTACAAGGCCTACACCGACTACTCCGATCTCGACGATGATGGCGTGCTCGACATCACCTACAAGCACAGCATCGATTACTACGGCTATTTCGACAGCTTCAAGTGCTACACCTACAACACCGGCACTGGCCGTTTCGAGCCGGCCGCACTGGCAACGGTCAAGTACTGCACGCCCGGCGCATCCCAGTGGAGCGGGAATTTCCTGAATTGGGTCTCGATGACCCGCGTCGATTCGGTGCGCAAGCTCCTGTTCGGCGGCCTGCGCTCGACGGATACGGCCGCGCTGACCGTGCTCGAGCGCAGTTTTCTACCCCCCGATGCCCACGCCTTTTCCAAGTATTACGGCGGTCTGGACGCGAGCGGGGTTCGCGACATCCACCGGTTGACGCCCTTCGACGCCGAGATCCTGACCACATTCAACCCCACGACGAGCACAACCAATCGCACAATCGGCACCGGTTCCCACCTCTTCGCCGTGGCTGCAGTCGCCAATCTGGCGCGGTTGACGATCGGCGATGCGGTCAGGGTTACGGCGACCACTGGCGCGGCGTCACCCGCTGGCGCCATGATCGGCCGGGTAACCGCCATCTCCGGCAGCGACGTGACGATAGAAGTGGACGCGACCGGCGTTACCGGGGCTGGGCAAGGAACTGACTGGAACGTGGAGAACCTGTCACAGACGGGCGTCTCCTTCTGCAACGTCACGATGGGGGCCACGTCGGGGGCGAACCAGATCTCGCACACCAATACCAACCCTCCGCTGCTGAAAGCGGCGCGCGGGAATTTCTCGCTATGGAATGCGATGGAACGCTTTCAATGCCTCTGGAACGAGGACAGTTCGTCCCCGGCCAAGGGGGCGGCCTTCGCGGGAAGCCGCTGGAACGGCAACATTCCGTCCGCAAGCGGCATCTTCTCCAATGCGGGGGAACCCACCACCGCAACGCACCGCGTCGGCGGTACCGATTTCATCGTTCGCGTGGAGGCGTGCCGATCCACACTGCTCGGGCAGGAGCGCTGCAAGCAATATCCGAGCGGAAATTACAAGCCGATCGGCCTGCTTCAGGAATATGGCGACACGAATCTGATCCATTTCGGCCTGATGACCGGCAGCTACGCAAAGAACACTTCGGGCGGCGTCCTGCGCAAGAATCCCGGCTCGCTGACGAACGAGATCAACGTCAGCACGAACGGCACGTTTACCGCGCCGCCCGCCGCCGGACACGTCATCGGGACCCTGAGCCGGCTGCGCCTGTACGGGTTCAACTACGACCAGGGCGTCTATGACGGAGGCGACGGTTGTCCCACCTACACCGCGACGGGGGGCTCCGCTTCGGGCAGCCGTTCCGTATTCACCGAGGGCAACTGCAGCAACTGGGGCAACCCGATGTCGGAGATCTATGTCGAATCGCTGCGTTACCTTGCCGGAGCGCTTGCGGACGCGGCATTTACCTATACCTCGGCGGGCTCCAAGGATGCGGCGCTCGGCCTGCCGCTGGCCACCTGGGTCGACCCGCTGAACAACAACAACTACTGCTCATCGCTCAACGTGCTGAACTTCAATGCCGCCGTGTCTTCGTTCGACGGGGACCAGTTCAGCGGCACGAGTTCGCTCGCAGGCTCTCCCAACGCTACGACCAGGACCGATGCGGTCGGCGCCCAGGAAGGTTTCGCCAACAAGCCGTTCTTCATCGGGAAGATCGTCGGCGCGGGCGCGACGCTTCCAGCCGCCACCGATTTCGAAGTATGCACGGGGAAGACCGTCCCGACGCTCGGCCAGGCCCGCGGCATCTGTTCCGAAGCCCCGGCGCTCGAGGGCAGCTATCTCATGGGCGGCCTCGCGCATTACGCCCGGACCAACCGGATACGCACCAACATCTCCACCGTGCCGGCGGCGGACGCCAAATCGCTGAAGGTGACCACCTACGGAATTACGCTGGCGTCGAATATTCCGCAGGTAAAATTGAAGAACCCGGCGAATCTGTCGCAAACGATTGCGACGATCCTGCCCACCTACCGGCCGCAGGATACGTCGAATCCCGCGGGGGCAGGCTCCGGCGCGATGGTGGATTTCAAAGTCGTGCCCGGTTCGCTGGTTCCCGCCACCGGCGCGGCAACGGGCACGGAACGAGGCGCGTACTATGTCAACTGGGACGTGTCGCAGCACGGCGGTGACTACGACACCGACGCCTGGGGCGTGATCCGCTATTGCGTCAGGACCGCCGGCAACGCGTGCGGGAATCTCACCGCAACGAGCGAAACCCCGGGCAACATCACCATCACCACCGACCTGGTGTTCACCGCCGCGAGCGGGTTCCACGGCTTCGGTTATATCATCGGCGGAACCAACAAGGACGGCGCGCACTACCATTCGGGCGGAAGCAACTTCAACTACACCTACAGGGCGCCCGACGGGTCGCAGACGGTGGAATGCAACAACTGCAACGCGCTGCAGTCCCCTACCTCGCAGACGTATACACCGGTCGCCACGCCTTCGGCGGGGGCTTTTCCGGATCCGCTCCAGCTTGCGGCAAAGTTCGGCTCGTTCGTGGACAGCAACGGCAACGATCTGCCCGATCTCCAGAGCGAATGGGACAGCAAGCTCGCCAACGGCGTGGCAGGCCAGGACGGCATCCCCGACAACTACTTTCTCGTTACCAATCCGCTGGGGCTGGAAGCAGCTCTCGACCGCGCCTTTATCACGATCCTGTCCAACTCTTCGGCGTCGTCGGTCGCGACCAATTCGACGTCGATGCAGACCGGCACCACCATCTACCAGGCGCGCTTCAACTCGAACGACTGGAGCGGACAGGTCCTCGCCTTCCCGGTAAACCCCGACGGGACGATCTCCACCAGCCCGACGTGGGACGCGGGCCTGGTCGTCAACGGGCAGAATTTCAACACCGGTCGCGTGATACTCACCTACAACACCGATCCGGCGTCGCGCGATGGCGTGGCATTCCGCTGGCCGTCGAACCCCGCGAGCCCGGGAACGGATGACATCCCGCTGGCACTGGTGAACTACCTCAACACCGCGCCCACGACCAGCGTCAACGATGGGCGCGGCCAGCAGCGCCTCGATTACCTGCGCGGCGATCCATCGCAGGAGGGCGCAACCGCCACCGCCTTCAGGCAGCGCCCGACCAGCAAGCTGGGCGACATCGTCAACTCCAACCCGAACTTCGTGGGTCCGCCCAGCGCGGGATTGGGCGAAGCGAGTTATGCGGCTTTCCGGCTCGAGCACCTCGAACGCACTCCCATGATCTACGTTGGCGGTAACGACGGCATGCTGCACGGGTTCCGTGCCGCCGACGGGCAGGAGTTGCTTGCCTACGTCCCGAGCAAAGCGCACACCCAACTGAACCAGCTCACTTCCAAGACCTACACGCACCGCTACTACGTGGACGGTTCGCCCCAGGTGGGCGATGCCTACGTCGGTGCGCAATGGCGCACCGTGCTGGTGGGTGGGCTCGGCGCCGGCGGGCAGGGGCTGTTCGCGCTCGATATCACGGACCCGGCGCAGTTCATCGAAGCGAATGCCGGCACCGCCGTGTTGTGGGAATTCAACGATACCGACGATCCCGACCTCGGCTACGTGATAGGCCAGCCGTCGATCCGCAAGATGGCGAACGGCCGGTGGGCGGCGATCGTCTCGGGCGGCTACAACAACAGCGAGGCCGACGCGGCAGCGGGTGCCGGCACGGCAGCGCTGTTCATCATCTTTCTCGACGGCCCGAGCGGCGCGAACCGCACTTGGGTCGCGGGCACGGACTACATCAAGATCGACACGGGCACCGGTTCCGCCGGCACGCCCAACGGGCTCGGGGAACCGTTTGCCGCCGACATCAATGCCGATGGGGTGGTGGACTTCGTCTATGCCGGCGACCAGCTGGGCAATCTCTGGAAGTTCGACGTCAGGGACGTGACCCCGGTGAGCTGGACGGCTGCGGCCCAGCGCGCAAAGCTCTTTAGCGCCAAAGATGCGGCCAACAATCCTCAACCGATTACGGCCAGGGTAGAGGGCACGCTGCATCCGACCGGGCAGGGTTACATGATCGTGTTCGGCACCGGGAAATATCTCGAGCCGACCGACCCGCAGGGGCCGTACCTGGCCCAGACTTTCTACGGCGTGTGGGACAAGAACGACGGCGCGACGGTCTCGGTCCAGACTACCGTGAGCAGCAGGAGTCAGCTGCTGCAGCAGACCATCAGCGACGTGGTCGTCGGCGCCAACACGTTCCGCGTGGTATCCACCGGGCTGCCGGTCTGGTCGCAGGACACTACGCCGCCGACGGCGGATGACTCCCCGACCAGGCACATGGGCTGGTACATGGATTTCCCGGCTTCGATCACGACCGGAGAGCGGAGCGTGTTCCGGCCGATCCTCACCGCGGGGCGGCTGATATTCACGACGCTCGTTCCTTCGACCCAGACCTGCCTGTTTGGCGGCACGAGCTTCATGATGGTGATCGATCCTGCCACCGGCGCGCGCATCGGTGCAGCGGTGCTCGACGTGACCGCCAATGGCATACTCGACAACAACGATCAGGTCAGCTCCGGCGGCGTCAATGTCTACGCGAGCGGCGTGCAGTCCAATATCGGCATTACGCCGACGCCGACCATTATCAGGGGCGGTGCCGGCGCCGGCAGCTCCACTCCGAGCGCGGTCGGCCAGACCTACGGCAGCACCGCGCCGACGGTGGCCGGTTTCGGCTCGCTGATGGCCTACGCCATAGCCGCAGGCTCGAGCGGCAGCAATGCGTCCACGGTCGTGGGGCTGAGCGTCACGGGTGGACGCGTGTCGTGGCGCGAGCTGATGACCGACTAGCTAGGAGTGTGTCGGCCTTGGTCCCGACACACTCCTTAGGCAAAACCGCCCGCAGGAAAACAGCGCGATTTGATTCGAAATATGTGAATTCGGCCCCGCTTGTGACTGTAGCCTGGATGAAGCAGCGCGGAATCCGGAGGCACAAGGTTCCCGGACTGCACGGCGCTTCATCCGGGATACGCTTTCTATTGGTTACCGAGGCAGAGTCAGGCGAGGGCGATGCCGAGGCGCTGCGCGGCGCGCTGAATCGGGCCGTCCAGCGTCGCGAGAGGCCAGCCGTGACGGGCGGCGAGTTCGACGTACGAGGCATCATAGGAAGTAAGCGCACTGCGCCGCGACCAATCGAGCAGGACTCGGGGCGCGGCCGGTTCGGCATCCACGATGATGTCCAATCGACGTGCCTGCGCGAGCACCGCGTCAGCCTCATCGGCGCGAATCAGAGCGCGCCGTTGCAACATGAAAAGTGCGTTGGACAGCTCGAACGGCCACACCGCGGAGGCGTGGACCGCTTCGCGCTCGGCGCGTATCAAGACCCGCCTGGTGTAGGCTGTCGCCCGGCGCTCGATAAGCCATCCCATGACCACTGAATTATCGACGACGAAAGCCACTTAGTCGCGGCCTTCCGCGGTCATGCGGCGCAGCTCGCGCAGGCTGATCCGCCGCTTCAACTTGATCGTCTTGGCAAACGCGCGGATTTCCCTGATCACCGCCGAGCGCTCGATCTTCGGCTCGGGCTTCGCGCGCACGAGCTTCGCCACCGGGCGCCCGCGCCGGGTAATAATCACCTCGCGGCCGGCTTCGGCCTGCTCCACCAGCTCGGATAGTCTGGACTTCGCTTCGTAGATGCCGATCGACGTCATGGCGCCTCCAGGGGAGTGAACTAGCTAGCTAGATTATACGCGCTACACGCCGGTGGTGGTGCGACGCCAGGGGGAAGTGGCGCCTGAAGGCCGCAGATACATGATCAATGAAGCGGCGAACCACCTGATAGGTATCACCAGGTAGTGGCAGCAAGCGGGCGAATCGTCCTTGAGCGCCGTCCACGAATTGCAGCGTCACCGCGCCGAACAGCTCGCGCGAATTCTTCATCCACGGCACCGATCTGACCCGCCGCGGTGAAAAAAAGGATCGTAGGGCTGATGGCGACAGCGCATTACGACGAGGCGCTCGACGAGATGGGATTGAGCAGGGCTGACAGAACCGAAAAGCGAGTGATCCGTGCCCCGACGCTTGGCGGTGATCTTGATGAACACGTTGCGGCGGTCGTGCTGAGCGGGCACAATTCGTCTTACCACCGTTGAACGATCAGGATACCGTTATGGACACATCGAAGGTTTCCAGCAAGTGGCAGGTCGTGATCCCGCGCGAGGTGCGCGAGGCCGAGCAGATTCGCGTCGGCAGTCAGGTCGTGTTCGAGCGGACCGCCGACGGGATACTGCTGCGCCCCATCGGGGCCGGCAAACGCATTACGCCAGAACAGGGTTACGGCATCCTCAGGACGCGGCGTCGGGCGGCGACTGAAGCGGACGTTGCGCGGGCGGTGCGCACGGCAGCGGTACGCAAGGAGAAGAAGCGCAGTACCGGTCGATGATCAGCCTCGACACCTTCGATCGCGATTTTTCCCGGCTCTCGCGCAGACTCCGGACCTCGCCGCCGGTGGAACTCGCGATCAAGTAACCGGCAGCGTTTGCTTGATCTTATCGGCGGCCATCGGCGGTCAATATGTTCTTTGAACTATCCGTGTGTATCTGTGTTTATCTGTGGCTGATTGCCCTTCCTGTTTTTCCGCATGACGAATCACCGATCACGAATCACGCTTTATGAAGATTGCAGTCATGGGTTCCGGCGGCGTCGGCGGTTTCTTCGGCGGCCGG
>CAZQJF010000032.1:0-13296 GCA_964593735.1 uncultured Streptomycetaceae bacterium
ATCATGCTGCTCGAGAACGACGTGCTGCTGGACCAGTTCACCGAGGAGAAGATTCGCGATCCCCGGGTGCTCGAGCTGATCCAGCGGATCTCCATAACGCACGACGCCACGCTCGATGGAAAGGGTTACACCGTGGGCAATCCCATCGAGATCGAGCTGCGCGACGGCACCGTGCTGTCGGCCTGGGGCAAGGCTCGCGGCGGCCTCGACAATCCCGTCTCGCGCGAGGAGGTCCTGGAAAAGTTCCGCAAGGTGACTGCGCGCCGCCTGACCCCCGCCTCGCAGGATGCGATCATCGAGCAGTGCGGCCGCCTGGAAGCCGCCGATGACGTTTCTGCGTTGATCGCCGCGCTTCGCTGAAAGTACCTTCAGGTCTTGATGCCGAGCAATTTCGCCGCGGTGCCGCCCAGCATGGCAATGCGTTCGTCGTCGCTGAATCCGGGCGCGTTCATGATGTGGCTCACCGGGTCCTGGTGCCACGGAATCGGATGATCGGTGCCGATGACGAGCTGGCTCGTCCCGACTTCGGCGGCCAGGTGCCGAAGCATCTCGGAGGTGAAGACGAGCGTGTCGTAGTACATCGTCTTCAGGTACTCCGTCGGCTTCTTCTTCAACTGGATGCTGGCGTCGCAGTGCCAGGGCGCCACGCGGCACGGATGATCCGAGCGCGCCGCGTACGAAGGCAGGAAGCCCCCGCCATGGGCGGCGCAGATCTTGAGCCCCGGGAACCGATCGAGCGTCCCCTCGAAGATCAGGTGCGAGAGGCAGATCGTCGTGTCGAGCGGATTCCCGATGGTGTTGGCGAGCCAGCCATTGCCCTTGAATCTTCTCTTCAGCTCCGGCGTGCTCTGCGGGTGTATGAAGATGAGCACGCCGAGCTCCTCCGCCTTCGCCCAGAAGGGGTGGAACTTCGCGTCGGAAAACTCGTCGTCGGCGACGCTTGCGCCGACCGCCGCCCCGCGCAATCCGAGCTTCTTCACGCCGTGCTCGAGCTGCTGGACCGCCAGGTCCGGAAACTGCAGCGCCACCGACGCAAACGCAACGAAGCGCTCCGGGTACGACGCACACATTTCGGCGAGCTTTTCGTTCTGAACCCTGACGATCTCGGCCGCGACGTCGCGCTCCGCGCGGTACCAGAAGGGATTGATGCTCAGCGCCTCGATGTCGACGCCCTGCTTGTCCATCTCGCTGATGCGCTTCGGGCCGACCTCGTCGAGATCGGGAAACTGGTGGTCCTCGACTTTCTTCCCCATCATCGCGTACGTTTCCGGAACCACACAGTGCGCGTGTACGTCGATGGTCTTGACGCGGCGGCCGCTCACCGCCACGTGCCGGCGCTGCCCGCCCGCCTGCGGCTGCCCCGGCGCCACGCTGGTCGCGCTGCAACCGGTGAATACCAGCGAGGTGTCGTTCCTGGAAACCTTCCCGTTATTCGTCACTTGGGCTCTCCTTGACAGGTGTTGGTGTGGAGATTTCAGGGTCTTCCAGGCATCGCCGCTCGTACTGCGGCAATCACCCGGTCCGCCGTGATTTCTTTCATGCACTTCATGTCGTACGGACAGGGTGTGCGCAGCAGGCACGGCGCGCACTCGACCGGCGAATAGAAATTGGTGTGAGCCGAATAGCCCGACTGCCGCGGTGAAATATAGCCGCCATAGATGATGATCGAGGGCGTGCCCATGGCGCTCGCCATGTGCATGAGCCCGCCTTCCAGCCCGACGAACAATTTCGCGGCTTTCAGTAACGCGGCCATCTCTCGCAGGTTCGTCCGGTTTCTCCAGTCTTCGGCGCCCTCCAGCCTTTGTTGCTGACCCACACCCACCTGCAGAACCCGCCCGTAGCGCAGGCATTCCCTTGCCACGTCCTGAAACCGGTCCATGAACCAGTTCTTATTGGGCGTCCATGCGGTCTTGGCATCCGTCTGTATCAATATGGCGTCTCGTGCGTGAGCGATGCCGTATTGCTCCTCGGCTTCATCCAGGTAGATCGCGGGAGTGTATTCCTTGCCTGGATCGAGGCCGACAAGGCAGGCCAGCCGCTGAATGAAATGCAGGTTCACATGGGGTGACTCCTCGTACCGCATCGAGATGACCCGTCTCCTGGCCAGGCGGGAGGGCCAGCGCATGAGCCAGACAGGAAGATGGCCGCGGATATCGGGGTTGTTCGTCCACAAGTCCGGCCGGTTCGTGGAAACCCAGGGTTTTTTTCCTTCGCTGGCGAGATCGCGGGCGATCGCCGTCAGAAACAGATCATCCCCGAGGCCGTTTCCATCCCGATATAGCACCAGGCTCATTTCCGTCCCTGCGGAAGTGATGCGCGGGTGGGAGCACTGCCGCGCCGGCGCGCGGCGCGCGTTACGACTTCTTGTCCCGCAGCATCTGGGCGCTTTGCTTCACCGCCTTGACGATATTGATGTAGCCGGTGCAGCGGCAAAGGTTGCCTTCCAGGCCGTGGATGATCTCATCCTCGGTGGGGTTGGGATTGTCCTTGAGCAGCCCCGCCGTCGCCATGATCATCCCGGGGGTGCAGAAGCCGCACTGGAGACCGTGGCACTCCGAGAACGCCTGCTGAATCGGGTGCAGCTTGCCGTCCCTGGCCAGCCCTTCGATGGTGACCACGTCCGCCCCATTCGCCTGCGCCGCCAGTATGGTGCAGGATTTCACGGCGCGGCCGTTCACGTGCACGGTGCAGCATCCGCATTGGGTCGTGTCGCAGCCGATGTGCGTGCCCGTGAGCCCCAGCTCGTCGCGCAGAAAATCGGACAGCAGCCTGCGGTCTTCCACGTCGCGCGCCTGCTTGACACCGTTTACCTTGATCTCGACTTTTGCCATTTTTTCAGTCCCTGAAAAATTCAACTAACCGCCGATGGCCGCCCATCCTCATCTCGCCCTTGCGCCGTTCCCACCTTCCCCTTCAAGGGGAAGGTTGGGATGGGGATGGGGTAATGGGAAACTGGCCGCCGATGACATCCGTATTTATCTGTGGCTAGTACTCAACTCTTGCCGGCGAGCTTCGCGACGGCGCGTTTCGCCATGACCCGGACGAGGTTCGCGCGGTAAACACGGCTCGCGTGTATGTCTTCGTTGAAGTCATCGCCCTTGAGCGCCACGCCCTCGAGCGCTTCGGGCTTCATGCCCTTCGCCAGGGCCGCCTCGGCTTCCTTCCACCGGAACACGCCGGGACCGGCGCCGGTCACCGCTACCCGTATCCCAGCCGCCGTATCCGCGACGAGCACGCCCGTCATCGCGAAACCGGACGCCGGGTGAGCAAATTTCGCATAGGCTGCGGCCTTGGGCAGGGGAAACTCGATGCGGACGATGATCTCCCCGGCACCGAGCGCCGTGTCGAACATGCCCTTGAAAAACTGGTCGGCGGCGATCTCCCGCTTCGTGGTGACCACGGTGGCGTTGAGGCCCAGCACAGCGGCCGGATAGTCGGCGGCAGGATCGTTATTCGCCACCGACCCTCCGATCGTGCCCATGTTGCGCACTTGCGGATCGCCGATCAGGCCCGCCAGTTCCGCGAGCGCGGGTATCGCCTTGGCCGCTACCGGGGAGGTGGCGACTTCGTGGTGCTTGACCCCCGCGCCTATCACGAGCTTGCCGCCCTTCTCCTCGATGCCGCGCAGCTCGGAAAGCTGTCCGATGTCCACGAGATGCGACGGTTTGGCGAGACGCAGCTTCAGAGTCGGGATGAGCGTCATACCGCCCGAGAGGAGCTTGGCATCCGGATTTGCGGCCAGCAACTCCGCTGCTTCCTTGACGGATTTCACCTTAACGTAATTCAACGCATACATCTCTCGTTCCTCCTTGATCTCATCCGCGTTTATCTGCGTTCATCTGCGGCTAAACTCTGCATTTCCTGGCGTGCCTGGCGGTTCAATTCCTCTTCGCGGACTGTAACGCGTGCCACACCTTCGCCGGCGTCAGCGGCATGTCGATGTGCCCTACCCCCACCGTGTGCAGCGCGTCCATCACGGCGTTGGCGACGGCGGGAATCGAGCCCGTGCAGCCCGATTCGCCCACGCCTTTCACCCCGAGCGGGCTCACCTTGCTCGGGGTCGCATGCGCCTGCCCCTTGATCGCGCGCAGTGAGCCCGCGCGCGGCATGCAGTAATCCATGAAGCTACCGGTCAAAAGCTGCCCCGTGTCGCGGTCATACACGATATGCTCACCGAGTACCTGGCCGATACCCTGCACCACGCCGCCGTGGAGCTGGCCTTCGACTATCGTGTGATTGATCACCACGCCGTAATCGTCCACCGCGCTGTACGAGGCGATTTCCGTCACGCCCGTCGCGGGATCGATCTCCACCTCGACGATATGGCAGCCGTTGGGGTAGGTCGAGCCGAACTTCCCGTCCGCCGCGACGGTAAACGGCTTGGCGCGGGCAAGGTCGCCGAGCTTCACGGCGCGCTTTGCGTCCTTCGATTCGAATACGCCCTTCGAATACGTGACCTGCGAGGGCTCGACACCCAGATCGAGCGCCGCGGCCGCCTTGCCCTCGTCGATCAGCTTCACCGCTGCGAGATGGCACACGCTACCCGCCCCCACCGTGCTGCGCGATCCGCCGGTGTGATTGCCCACCATGGTCTGCTGCTTCTCCGCCGCGCACTGCACTATCCGCACCTGCTTCAGCGGGACTTCCAGCGCGTCGGACACTATCTGCGCGAAGGTCGTCTCGTGCCCGTGACCTTGCGCCTTGGATACCGTGTGGACAGTGATGCCGCCGTCGGCGGCGATCTCGATCTCGATATCGTCCTTGGGCGCGTTGCCGGCTCCGCTGTTCTCGATCACGGTGGCAATGCCTATGCCGCGCAGCTTGCCAGACTTTTCCGTTTGCGCGCGGCGCTTCGCATAGCCTTTCCAGTCGGCGAGCTTGAGCGCCTTTTCGAGCACGCCCGGCAGGTCCGCGTATTCGTAGGTGCCACCGGTCGCAGAAGTGTACGGAAACGCGTCGGTGGGTATGAAATTGCGATTGCGCAGCTCCGCCGCGTCCATCTTCAGGTCCACTGCCGCCTGGCTCACCAGCCGTTCCACCACATACGCGATGTCCGGCCGTCCCGCTCCACGATAGGCCGCGACCGGGGTGGTATTGGTGAGCGCGACGCGGTACGACCCGTAGAGGGCCGGAATGCGGTAGACGCCGGTCATGCAGTTCGTGGTGTTACGAATGTGGCCCATCGCCCCCGGCGACAGGTACGACCCCATGTCGTTGATCCACGCGAGCCGCATCGCGAGGAACTTGCCATCCTTGTCGAGCGCGAGCTCGCCGTCGATGATGTTGCCGCGCCCGTGGGTATCGGTCATGAAGCCTTCAGTGCGCGTGCATACCCACTGCACGGGCTTGCCCGTGTGTTTCGCCGCCATCATCAGCGCGCAATACTCGGGGTAGGCGACCGTGCGCTGGCCGAAGCCGCCGCCGACGTCGCGCGCCTCTATCGTGAACTTGCTGGTCGGCAAGTTGACGTAGGACGCGAGCTGGGCGCGCTGGGTGGTGATGCCCTGCGTGCAGACGTACAGCGTGTAGTGGTCCTTTGCCGCGTCGTAGGCCACCATGCAGGCGCGCGGCTCCATCGGATTGGGCGCGACGCGATTCGACTCCATCTTGAGGCGCGCGACGTGCGCGGCCTTCTTGAAAGCCTCCTCGACCGCCTGCGCGTTGCCGATTTCGAGCTCGAACGCGCAGTTGCCGGGAACGCCGTCGTGTATCTGCTGCGCGCCGGGCGCAAGCGCATCCTCGGGCGAGGTAACCGACGGCCGGTCTCGATACTCCACCGCCACCAGTTCGGCGGCGTCCTGCGCCGCGGCGGCGGAATCGGCCACCACTATCGCCACCGCTTCTCCGACAAAGTGCACGTTGCGGTGAGCGAGCACCGGCCGCGGCGGCGCGAACGCCTTCATGCCGTTCTTTCCCGGAAAATTGAGCGCGTTCGGCGCCTTGACGTAGCCCGCCTGCACTGCGTCCTCTCCGGTGAGGACGGCCTTCACGCCCGGGTGCTTGAGCGCCGCTTGCGCGTCGAGCGAGACGATGTCCGCGTTCGCGCGGTCGGAGCGCACGAAATGCGCGTAGAGCTGCCCCGGCAGCTTCCAGTCGGACGCATACTTGCCGGAGCCGGTGACGAGCCGCGCGTCTTCCAAGCGGCCGACAGGATCGTGGTGCTCGTGTGCTTTGTGTTCTGTGCTCATGTCAATGTTAATAATCAGACAGGATTTACAGGATTAAACCCGGATTTAGAATCTACTTGATCCTGTTAATCCTGTTAATCCTGTCAATTGAACTACGCCTTTTTCTTCGCAGCCTGGAGGGCGTGCCAGACCTTGTTCGAGGTCAGCGGCATGTCCAGATGCTGTATGCCCCGCGGCCGCAGCGCGTCCAGCACCGCGTTCGTGAGCGCGGGCATGGACGCGGTGCATCCGGATTCGCCCACGCCCTTCGCGCCCAGCGAGTTGATCTTGCTCGGCACGGGATGGTCCTCGACCCCGATGTTCCGCAGCAGGCCGGCGCGCGGCATGCAGTAGTCCATGAAGCTCCCGGTGAGGAGCTGGCCGGTCTCCTCGTCGTAGGTCACCTTTTCGCAGAAGATCTGGCCCGCGCCCTGCGTCACGGCGCCGTGCACCTGTCCCTCGACCACCGTGTGGTTCACGACGTTGCCGCAGTCGTCGACCGCATGATAGCCGACCACCCGGGAGGTGCCGGTCTCCGGGTCTATTTCCACTTCGGCGATATGACAGCCGTTGGGAAAAGTCGAGCCTATGGTCGCTTCCGCCATTGCGGAGAGCGGCTTCTTCTTCGCCAGGTCGAACAGGGTTACGGTTTTCTTCGATTCTTTCGATCGGTATTCGCCATGCGCGTACTCGACCTGGGACGGCTCGACGCCCAGTTCCTGTGCCGCTTCCGGCCTGGTCTGTTCGACGAGCTTCAGCGCGGCGAGCCTGCAGACGCTGCCCTGCCCCACCATCGAGCGCGAGCCGCCGGTGTGATTGCCGATCAGGCCCTTCTCCTGCACGCTTTGCCGGATCAGCACCTTGTCCATCGGCACGCCCAGCGCATCGGCGACCACCATCGCGAACGTGGTCTCATGACTCTGCCCCTGGGAATGCGACAGGGAAAACGCGGTGACCTTGTCCGCGGTGCATTCGATCAGGACCTGGTCCTTGGGAAACATGCCCCCACCGGTGGGCTCGATCACGGTGGAGAGACCTATCCCGCGGAGCTGGCCGCGCTCTCTCGCCTCGGCGCGCCGCTTCTCGAATCCGGTCCAGTCGGCTGCCTTGAGCGCCTTGTCGAGGCACCCGGCGAAGTCGGCATTTTCGTAGGTCGCGCCATTCGGCGTCTTGTAGGGAAAATCGCCGCTCGGGATGAAGTTACGCCGCCGCAGCTCGGCCGAATCCATCTTGAGATCCGCCGCCGCCTGCGTGACCAGGCGCTCGATGACGTAGGCAATGTCCGGGCGCCCCGCGCCGCGATAAGCGGCAATCGGAGTGGTATTGGTGAACGCGAGCCGCATGTGGTTGTACAGCGCCGGAATCCTGTAGACGCCGGTCAGGCAGGTCGTGGCGTTGCGGGTATGGCTGGCCGAGCCGGTCGCGGACAAGTACGCCCCCATGTCAGCTATCCAGTCGAGCCGCACCGCAAGGAACTTCCCTTCCTTGTCGAGCGCAAGCTCGCCCTTGACGATATTGCCGCGGCCGTGCGTGTCGGTCATGAAACCTTCCGAGCGGCTCGATATCCACCGCACGGGCCTGCCCAGCTCTTTCGCCGCCAGCATCTGCATGCAGTACTCGGGATAGACTGCGCTGCGCTGTCCGAAGCTTCCGCCGACGTCCTGCGCGTGGACGTAGATCCTGTCTTCCGGAACGTCCGTCGCAAAAGAAGCCTGCTTGCGCGTCATGTTCATGCCCTGGATGCACACGTACAGGTGGTACGCATCCTCCTTCGGATCGTGCGTCACCGTGCATCCACGCAACTCCATCGGGCTGGGCGCGACGCGCGTCACTTCCAGCTTGAGCCGCGTGACGTGAGCGGCGTTCTTGAAAGCTTCGGCCACCGCCTGCTCGTTGCCCGTTTCGTAGTCGTAAGCGAGATTGCCCGGCGCTTCCTTGTGCAGCTGCGACGCGCCTGCGTCCAGCGCCTTTTCCGGAGAAACCACCGCCGGCAGGTCCCGATATTCGACCTTGATCAGCTCGGCGGCGTCTTGGGCAGTCGCGGCGCTTTCGGCCACGACCATCGCCACGGCATCGCCGACGTGGCGCACCCGGTCCGTCGCGAGCGCCGGGCGGCGCGGCTTCTTGATGTGCTCGCCGTTGCGCCCGGGGGTATTCAACATCACCAGGAATTTGTCGTAGCCGGCACGCAGGGCATCCTTGCCGGTGTATACGAGTTTCACCCCGGGATGCTTCGCCGCTGTCGCGACGTCGACGGACACGATCTCGGCGTGGGCGCGGTCCGACCGCACGAAATGCGCGTAGAACTGGCCGGGCAGGCTCCAGTCGGCGGCGTACTTGCCGGCGCCGGTAACGAGCCGGAAGTCTTCTACCCTGCCATGCGGATGAGCGGCGTGCGTGTCCACGGTGAATGATGTTCCGGGAAGTAGCGAGCGTTGGGAGCGTCGGATTATATACCTGGCCTCTCACTGGTCCACTGTGGCCGCCTTAGCGAGCCGCATGTACACATGATGGACTGTGAGTCCCCGGCACGGGACCGGGCTTCACCCGGGCCGGATTGCGCCGGCATGGGGCGCCGCGCAAAATAGTCTGACATCCAGAACAACCCTCCCGCCCCCCATGAAGAAAGACACGCTTCTCGTCCAGAGCGGCCGTGACCCCGGCCGCTACCAGGGCATGGTCAACACCCCGGTATTCCGGACCTCGACCGTCATTTTTCCCGATCTTGCCTCGTACGAGGCGCGCGGCGGCGATGACTACAAGAAGGTCCGCTACGGCCTGTACGGCACGCCGACGACGTTCGCGCTGGAGGAAGCGGTGGCGAAGATGGAGGGCGGTTACGCGGCCGTGGCGCTGCCTTCGGGGCTCTCGGCGATCACCGCAGCGTTGAGCGCCTTCCTCAAGACCGGCGATCACTTGCTCGTTACCGATTCGGCGTACGTGCCGACGCGCACTTTTTGCGACGGCCGCCTGAAAGCGAACGGCATCGAGATCGAATACTACGATCCCCTGGTCGGCGCAGGCATAGAGCGGCTCATCCGGCCCAACACGAAAGCGGTCTTCTGCGAAACGCCGGGGTCGCTCACCTTCGAGATGCAAGACATACCGGTGATCGCACGGGCCGCGCACGCTCGCGGCATACCCGTCCTCGCGGACAACACCTGGGGCACGCCTTACTATTTCCGGTCGTTCGAGCGAGGCGTGGACGTCTCCATACACGCTGCGACCAAGTACATAGCGGGCCATTCGGACGTGATGATGGGGCTCATCGTCACCAACGAGCGCTACTGGAAGACGGTGCGCAAGACCGTCGCCGAATACGGTTTCGGCGTGAGCCCGGACGACTGCTACCTCGCCCTGCGCGGCTTCCGCACCATCGGCGTGCGCATGCGGCAGCAGATGCAAAGCGCGCTCACCGTCGCGCGCTGGCTGCAGAAACGCTCGGACGTAAGGTGCGTGCTCTACCCCGCGCTGGAAGACGACCCGGGCCACCAGATCTGGAAGCGCGATTTCGACGGCGCGGCTTCGCTGTTCTCGTTCGTGACGATCCCCGTCAGCGACCAGTCGCTCGAGGCTTTCGTGAACGCGTTGTCGCTTTTCGGGATCGGCTCGAGCTGGGGCGGCTACGAAAGCCTGGTACAAGTCGCCCATATCACGAAGTACCGCACGGCGACGAAGTGGGATCCGGGCGGCCCGACCATCCGGCTCCATATCGGGCTCGAGGATCCCGACGATCTGATTGCCGATCTGGAGCAGGCGTTTGCCGCCATGCGGAAGGGGTGATTCGTTTCTCGTTGCTCGTTTCTCGTCTTTCGTCGGGAGAAGCCCGATGATATGGCTTTGGACCACGCGACTGCCAGACGAGCCACGAGCAACGAGTAACGAGTCACTTTTCTTACGGAGACATCAATGAAAGTCGGCTTTATCGGTATCGGACTCATGGGCTCGAGCATGGCGCTCAACGTCCGCGCGAAAGGGCACGAGCTCACGGTAAACGACATCCGGCGCGAGGCATCCGTGCCGCACGTGAAGGCCGGCGCCGCATGGGCCGATTCCGCGCGCAAGGCGGCCGAAGCCAGCGATGTCGTTTTCACCTCGCTGCCGGGACCGAAGGAAGTGGAGGCGGTGGCGGAAGAGCTGTTGCAGGGCATGCGCAAGGGCACGGCCTGGTTCGACCTGTCCACGAACTCGCCCACGGTCGTGCGGCGCCTGGAGAAGCGTTTCGCCGAGAAGGGCATCGCGATGCTCGATGCGCCGGTGAGCGGCGGGCCGGCGGGCGCGAAGAGCGGTCAGCTGGCGCTGTGGGTGGGAGGTGATCGAGCCGAGTTCGACAAGTACAAGGCCGTGCTCGACGCCATCGGCGATCAGGCGGCGTACATAGGCCCGATAGGCGCCGGCACCGTCGCGAAGCTCGTCCACAACATGGCAGGTTACGCGTTGATGGCTGCGCTGGCCGAAGTGTTCACGCTGGGGGTCAAGGCAGGCGTCGAACCCCTCGCACTCTGGGAAGCCGTGCGTCAAGGCGCGATGGGGCGCAAACGCGTGTTCGACCGCTTGTCCGAGCAGTTCCTGCGGGGAAAGTACGAACCCGCCGCCTTCGCGCTAAAGCTCGGCCACAAGGACGTGACCCTGGCGACCGAGCTTGCCCGCGAACTCAATGTTCCGATGAAAATCGCGTCGGTAGTGCACAGTGAGATGACCGAAGCGCTCAACCGGAAGGGCTGGGCCGACGTCGACTCACGGGTATTCATGCTCCTGCAGGAGGAGCGGGCCGGAGTGAAGATCGCGGAGCCGGATGAGAAAATTCAGGAAATCCTGAAGCGCGGCTAACGGCTTGCGCTCTGCACTCGCTCTCCGCTCTCCGGACCCCGGCCGACCTGCGCCGGTTTCTTTTGAGGCGCGTCGGCCGGCGTCTTGATCCTGGCCTCCAGCTGATTGACCAGATCCGCGCACGGCGCATCCTTGCCCGGCCCGGTCTCGATCAGCGGAATGATCGCCGCGAGCGGATTGAGCAGTCCCAGCAGCACCGCAGCGCCTGCGCGCAACGCGAGCCGGCCCTTGTCGAGGCCGAATTTCGGATTGCCGAACGTGCCGTTCACTTGTAGTGGACCTCGCAACGTGAGGGGGCTGAAATCCTTGGGCAGCGGGGTAATCTTCAGGTTGAGCGTCTCGTCGGCCAGGCTGATCGTGCCCGCGCCCCCGAAATACGTATCGTCGGTGTCGATCACGAATACTTCGCTCGTCATCAAACCGGCGTTTACATTGAAAGACGCCACACCGCAGCGCAGCTCGGCTGTCTGGTCGCCGCCTATCCAGAACTTGACGATTTCGGCCAGGTCGGCGCCCGCGAACTCGAGCAGGAGGTTGCTCACCTCGCCGGTGCCGGACATCAGATCCAGGCGCCCGCTGGAAGTCCCCAATACCGCCGCGACGGAGTTGCCCTGCCCCTTCAACCGGGCTCTGCCGTCGATCGCTCCAAACGATTTCTCGACCAGCTTTGCGCCGGGAACCAGCCTGCCGATGTGCAGCTTCCGGAACACACTGTCGACGTCCACTCCCAGCTTCTCCCGGCGCGCATCCACGGTCACGCGCGAGCTGAAACTCCCGCCCGCCACGCCGAACTCCACGGGCGTGAGCTTGAACACGCCGTCCACCAGGTCCAGCTTCGCGCTGAGCTTGTCGAGCGGCAGGTTATCGTTTTTGAACTCCGTGGCGGTGAGCGTGACGTGCGCGTCCACCCGGCGCAGCTTTTCCAGGTTGATGGCATTGGCGGGCAGGACCCTGCCCGTATCCTTCGGTATTGCGGTTCCGGGCGCGGCGCCCACGAAACCGCCCAGGTCCTTGATATCCAGCAGCTTGGAGTTGAGCTTGCCGCCGAGCGTGGGACGTCTCGTGCCCATGTCGACGCTGAACTCGCCGCCGAGGTCGCTCGAGCCGACGGTGCCGCGGAAATCGCTGAAGCGCCAGAGATCGTTTTCGCGGAGGAGACGCCCGTTCAGTTTGTACGGGGCGCTCCCCGGGAGCGAGATGCGCAGCGCATCTCCCAGCTTGGCGAGATCGCTGCCCGCAAGTGTCAGGCGCGCTTCTATCCGGCTCAAGGTCGCGAGCCCGGTCACGGTTCCGTTGAACGATGCCTTGGCGTCGCCGAACGTGGCATCCATCTTGAGCGGGTAGGCGGTCGACTGGTCCATCAGCGTCAGCAGGCCGCCGCTCGCGCCCCTGGCCTTGACGCTGTACCCCTTCAGGCGGCCCTGCGCCGAGAATGCCATCCCGTAGGTCTCGTCGGAGGTCGTCTGGAGACTCAAGGTGGCGTCGGTATCGGTCAATGGATCCTTTACCGTCAGCTTCCCCTTGTTGA
Organism: uncultured Streptomycetaceae bacterium; assembly: GCA_964593735.1. Lineage (GTDB taxonomy): Bacteria > Pseudomonadota > Gammaproteobacteria > Burkholderiales > SG8-41 > SG8-41. The sequence continues at coordinate 12,526 of CAZQJF010000032.1, forward strand.
GCGTCAGCCGGTTAATTTGCGGGGCGTCGTCGTCCGTCTTTTTTTCCTGCTCCTCCCCCAGCACCCAGTTTCGCCGGCCTTCACGGTCCCGCTGCAGCAGGACCGACGCCTCGCCGAGCGTGACGTCCGGAAACACGATGCGGCCGCGCAGGAGGTCCAGCAGGCTGATTGAAAAATCCAGCGTATCCGCGACGATGAACGGCTGCTTGTCGCCCCATGGGGCGTTCGCCAGGGTCACCTGCTCGGCGCGTACCTTCGGGTTGAGCGAAAAGGGGTGGACTTTCAGATCAGCGATCGCGAGGTCACGGCCGGTGCGATCCTTGACCTTCTGCGAGATATAGCCGCGCGCGTTATTCCAGTCGTACAGAGCCAGGGCGATCACGAGGGTCGCGATGAGTGTGGCGAACGCCCCCAGCCCGCCTATCAACCAACGCCGCTTCCGGGATTTCGCAATGGATGCCATAGCCGCGCTCCGATCCGTTACAACGTACGACGCACGAAGAAGTGAGACAACGCCTCGCGGAAAATGTGCGTGAGGCGTGGGTTCGGCGCGATTTCAACGGGTTATCGGCACCTTGCGTGGCACGGGCGTCGCTACTTAACGACAATGAGCGACAATGAGCGACAATGAGCGACAATGAGGACGACAATGAGTGCGCTACTGAAGGACGACGCTGACAACTTCGATGAGAGTATCTAGCGGCCATTTCATAAGGGCCCGTTCGCCCTGAGCCCTTCGACTCCTCTCCGTTCGTGCTGAGCGTAGGCCTT
>CAZQJF010000033.1:0-13287 GCA_964593735.1 uncultured Streptomycetaceae bacterium
ATGGCAGCCCGCGACCGGCCCGGGAGAGCCTGCGCAAGGCGGTGGCCGCCCCCACCCGCGCACGACGCCTGCAGGTGCTCGTGGACCACGGATTCGGCGGCTTGCTGGCGGGACTCGGCCTGGCCACGGTCGCGGTGCTGGTCGCCCGGCTGGTGCCCTCGCCCTATCTACCGTGGCAACTGGCCGGCGCCGCGGTGGTCGTCGCGCTGGCGGTTGCGCTGCTGGTGGGCTGGCGGCGGCGTCCCGATACCCTCGAAGTCGCCATCCGCGCCGATCTGACCCTCAAACTGAAGCAGCGTCTGAGCACGGCGTGGGAGTTCATGACCATCCACGGCGACAGCGAGCTGACCGAGCGGCTTGCCGTGCAGGCGGTCAAGGCGGGGCTTCCGGCCCGCGCCGGGATGGTGTTTCCGTTGCAGGTCAACCGCTGGGGGCGGCTCGCGCCGCTGGCGGCAACGGCGCTGCTGTTGGTGAGCGTAATCGAACTGAACTGGGTGCAAGCGCCGGTGCCTCACGAAGTGGACGAGCAGGTGGTGGGCGAGGGCCAGCGCCTGGGAGCGTTCGGACGCGAGATGCAGGCACGGGCGACGCGTGACAAGCTGCCCCGCAGCGGCAGGCAGGCCGCGCAGATCGAACGCCTGGGCGCGCGCATGGAAAGCGGTGCGCTCACCCGCAGCGAGGCCCTGCGCGAGCTGAGTCAGGCCGGCGTATCCCTCGACCAGGAGCGGAAGCAGGCGCTGGCGGAGGCGAACCAGGCCGACAGCGATGCGCGGCGCGCGGAGAGCGGGGAGCGCTCGCCCGCTGCCGCGGGGCTGAACCCGGAGGCGATGCTCGACCGCATGCGGCGTGGAGCCCTGGACAGCGCCGACACCCGCGCGCTGGGCGAGCGCCTGGACGACCTCGAGCGTGCGGGCATCCCGCGCCGGGAGCTGGAAAACGCGCTCGGGCGTCACCAGGCCGGAACCGATGATGCGCTGAGGGAAATACTGGAGAAGCTGGCGCGGATCGACCGCGCGCTGAAGGAGGACAAGGAATTGCGAAGCGCGCGCGAGCAGGTGCGCCGGGCGCGGGAGAATCTGGGCGAGTCGCTCGCCGGGACCGACGGCAGACGCGGCCCGGGGGCCGGCATCGATTGGGATGAGGATGAGATCGAGGGCCGCGGCGACAAAGGCGCCGGGAAAGCGGGCGCGGAGCGACGCCGGGAAAGCGAGGTGGCGCGCGACGCACAGCGTGCCGGTTCGCAGGGCGATTCCAGCGTCGCAACCGACCGGCAGCACTCGCCGTTTCGCCCGGACTCAGGGAAATCGGGGCCGGTCCTGAAGCCGCAGGGCCAGATGCGCGAGGGCGAGGTGTTCACGTCCCAGGGGCAGGCCCTGCCGCGGATCGGTCGACCGACCGTGGAGAACGTAGAGATGGCGAGCGAATTTGCGTCGCAGGTGGAGGAGGTGCTGTCGAGCGAGCAATATCCGGCCCACTACAAGGAATTCATACGCCGGTATTTTCTGAGCCTGAGCCAGGGGGTGCGGACCCCGAAGGAGCAACTACCCGGCACGCGAGGAGCGCCATGAGCGACGAGCCGCGCATGACGCTCGCGCGCGAGCGGCTGGACGCACTGAGGCGCCAGATCGCTCGGCGCATCGTCGGGCATCACGATCTCGTCAACGGCATACTCGCCTGCCTGCTTTCCTCCGGCCACGTCCTGCTGGAAGGCGTGCCGGGCCTGGGCAAGACGCTGCTGGTCAAGACCTTGAGCGATGCGCTGCACCTGCAGTTCTCCCGCATCCAGTTCACGCCGGATCTCATGCCCGCGGACATCATCGGCACCCAGGTGGTGTTGCAGGATGACGAGGGCCGTCGACATTTCCAGTTCCAGCAAGGCCCGGTGTTCACGCAGCTTCTGCTCGCCGACGAGATCAACCGCGCGACGCCGAAGACCCAGTCGGCGCTGCTGGAGGCGATGGAGGAGAAGCGCGTCACCGTCGGGCGTACCGGGCATGCGCTCCAGGAGCCCTTCATGGTGCTGGCGACCCAGAACCCCATCGAGATGGAGGGCACCTATCCGCTGCCCGAGGCCCAGCTCGATCGCTTCCTGCTCAAGCTCAAGGCCAACTATCCCGACGCCGGCGAGCTGTCCCAGATCATCGATCGTGCCACGGGTGCGCCCATGCCGGCCGTGGAGCCGGTGTTGAGCGCCGGCGAGCTGCTGGAGCTGAGAGAGCTCGCGCGCTCGGTGGTGATCGCCGGTCACGTCAAGGACTACGCCATTCGCATGGCGCTCGCCACCCACCCGGGGAACGCCGAGGCGACACCCATGGTGCGCCGTTACGTGCGCTACGGCGCCAGCCCCCGCGGGCTGCTCGCCATGGTGCTCACCGCAAAGGCCTTCGCCCTCTTCGCCGGTCGCATCAACGTGAGCTTCGACGACCTCGCCGCAGCCGCGCCGCCGGCGCTGAGGCACCGCATCCTGCTCAATTTCGAGGGCGAGGCGGAAGGCATCGACGTGGCAGACCTGATCGCGGAGGTCATCCGCGAGACGCCCGCCGTGCCCGGGGAGCCGCGCCCCTGAGCAGCCTGTCGGACTTGGTCTCATGAACGGACTTGGGAACGCATGGGTCATCGATCTTGGGCACGTCAGAGCCGACAGGCTGAAATGGGCAGATTGTTTTCCGATAGACCAGACAGGTTGGCTGCTTCCTACGTGTTCCCGCCTATAGCAGTGTGTCGCCCACATGTCTTGCAGATCGCGGGGCGGTGCCCTTCGGGATGCTGTGCGGAACCGAAAGTCCGACACACTGCTAAGCGATGGCGATGATCCCGCTCATCGCACCGGCCGCCGGCGGCGATCTCCTCTTCGACGACGGGTTCCTGCGCAAGCTGGAGCGGCTCGAGCTGCTGGCGCGGAAAATCTTCCGTGGCCTGCTGCGCGGGGAGCACACGACCTCGCGCCGTGGGCGAGGGCTCGAATTTTCCGACTTCAGGCATTACCGGCCGGGTGACGACTTCCGGCACATCGACTGGAACATCTACTCGCGCCTGGATCAGCTCTTTCTCAAGCTGCACGCCTCCGAGGAGGACGTGACGCTGCACCTGATCGTGGACACAAGCGCCAGCATGGGCTTCGGCGAGCCGTCGAAGTTCGATCACGCGCGGCGGCTGGCTGCGGCGCTCGCCTACATCGCGCTGCACAATCTCGATCGTGTCGGAGTGAGCACCTTCGCCGGGGGCCTGGGCGCGAGCCTGCCCCCCATCAAGGCGCGGCATCACATGGCACGCCTGCTCGCTTTCCTCCGGGACCTGCCCTGCGCCGGGGCGACCCGTTTCGGCGCGCCATTGCGCGACTTCGCAACGCGCACGCGCAGCCCGGGACTGGTGATCCTGATCTCCGATCTGCTGGGCGCGGGGGAAGCGCAGGATGGCATCGAGGCGCTGCGCCACGGAGGCCACGACCTCGTGGTGATCCAGCTGCTCGCGGAGTCGGAGATCGAACCGCCGCTCGACGGCGCATTGCGCATGGTGGATGGGGAGACCGGGGACGAGCTGGAAGTGACCGTCGACCGGGAGTTGCACCGGCTCTACCAGCTTCGGCTCGAACGCCGCCTGCAGGAGGTGGAGAGCTTTTGCCGCCGGCGAGGCGTGGAGTACCTGCGCGCCAGCACCGCCATCGGGTTCGAGGACGTGGTGCTCAAGTACCTGCGCCAGGGGGCGCACCTGCGGTGATCCAGCTCGACTATCCCGTGGCCCTGCTGTCGCTGCTGGCCATACCGCTCCTCGTCGCGCTGCACCTGCTGCGGCCGAGGCGCCGCCGCGTGGTGGTGTCCACGACGGCATTGTGGCAGGCAGCGCTGAAGGATCGCGAGCGCGGGCACGGGTTTCGCAGGCTGTTGAGGAACCTGAGCCTGCTGCTGCTGCTGGTGAGCGCGGCTGCGCTCGGGCTCGCCCTTGCCGGCCCCCAGTGGCTCACCCGCACCAGCGAGGGCGCCGACACCGTGCTCGTGCTCGACGTGAGCGCGAGCATGAAGACCCGGTCGGGCAGCGGAACTACACGCTTTGACCAGGCCCTTGCGGAGGCTGCCGGCATCGTGGGCGGCCTGCCCCGGGGCGGGCGCATGCTGGTGATGACCAGCGGGCGCAAAGCCCTGTTGAGGACCGGCTTCGAATCCGACAGCGAAGCGCTGCAGCGGGTGCTGGCGCAATTGCGCCCCGGCGACGAGGCGGGTCGGCCACGCGAAGCCCTGGCGCTGGCGCTGTCGCTTCTGCGGGGCCGCGAGCATGGCCGCATCTACTTTCTGACCGATGGCGCCTTCGATCCTGATGTGGACCCCGCCTCGCCCCAGGTGGTGTTTCGCGTCGTGGGAGAGCCCGCGAGAAACGTGGCCATCACCCGCTTCGACCTCCGCCAGGAGCCGGCCAGCGAGGACCGTTTCCAGGTGCTGATGACGGTGAAGAACTACACCGACGCGCCGGTGGTCGTGCCCGCCTCGGCGAGCCTCGATGGCCGCGTGCTGTTCCGGCGTTCCCTCGAGCTCGCGGCGCGGGAAGGCCGGACCCTGGTTCTCCCGTTTCCCGGCCGCGCGCTCGGGCAGGCGGTTGCGCGCATCGACGTGGACGACGACCTGGCGGCCGACAACCAGGCCTTCGCGGCGGTGAACGCGCACGACCGGCTCCGCGTGCTGTTGTTCACGCGCGGCAACTTCTATCTGGAGAGCGTGCTCCAGGCATTGCCCGACACGGACCTCGTCAAGCGCGATGGGGCGCCCGCCGAGGACATCGCGCCGCTCGCCCGCAGCCACGACGTGGTGGTGTTCGACGGCATCGCGGCGCCGAGGCTGCCGCCCGGTAACTTCCTGCTCGTCGACACGGTGGCGCCGGGCCTGCCGTTCTCCGATGCGGGTCGGGTGGCGCGGCCGGCCATCCTCGGCCGCGGACAGAGCGCGCTGATGCGCGACGTGGACCTGACCGCCGTCCGGATCGACCAGGCCCGGCGCGTCGTCATCGACGAGCGGGTCGCGGGGCTGCAGCGACTGTTCTGGTCGCGGGAGACGGACCTCGCGCTCGCGCTCCTCGATGACGGCCTGAAACTGGTTTATCTCGGCTTCGATCCCGCCCGGTCCAACTTTCCGCTGCAGGCCGCCTTCCCGCTGTTCGTCAGCCAGAGCCTGGAGTGGCTGCGTCCGCGCGCTGCGGGACTCACGTCCGCCCACATTGCGGCCGGCTCCACCCGGTCGATCCAGGTGCCCGCAGCCGAGACGCAAGTCACCGTGCGCGCGCCATCCGGTAGTGCCCGGACACTGGAGGTGAAGGGCGGCCTGGCTCTGTTCGACGCCACCTTTGACGCCGGCATCTATCGCTATACCGTTGGTGATGCGGCGCGCTACTTTGCGGTGAGCCTCACCGACGCGCGGGAATCCGACGTGAACCGCCGCTGGGCGCCCGGCGAGCGACGCGACGGGATGCGACCTGCGAGCGACGGCGCGCAGGCGCTCGTGCCGCTCTGGCCCTGGCTGCTGGTGCTGGCGCTGGCGCTGCTGGCGCTGGAGTGGTGCGTGTGGACCGGGAGCCGAAGCAATGCCTGAGTTCGCGCAATCCGCATGGCTGCTGCTCATCGCGTTGCCGGTGCTGCTCGTCATCCTGTCCCTCCGGCGCGCGGGCCGCGCGCGCTTCAGACAGGTCGCCGCCGGCGCCCTGCGGGTGCTGGCCCTCGCTTCCCTGGTGGTTGCGCTCGCGGGGCCGCTCGCCGGCTCCAGCGCGCGCCGTACCGACGTGGTGTTCGCGCTCGATCTTTCCAGCAGCATCGCCCGGGAGGCCATCGCCGAGGCGCTGGATTTCGTCAATCGCGCCAGGGAATCCCCGGCGCGCATCGGGCTGGTGGTGTTCGGCGCCGATGCAGCGGTGGAATCCCTGGTGCGCAGCGGCGGCGAGCCGGTACGCGAGATCACGACCCACGTCGAGCGCGCGGGCACCGATATCGGCCGCGCCATCGAGGTGGCCGTCGGTGCGTTTCCGGCCGCGGCGCATCGGCGCATCGTGCTGCTCACCGATGGCCGCGAGAACCTGGGCGACGCGCGCGCGGCGGCCGCAGTGGCGCGATCCCTGGGAGCGGAAATCCACGCCGTGGCGCTGGAGAGGCCCTCGCTGCGGAGGGAAATATACGTGCAGAGCGTGACGGTTCCGCCGCGGGTGCGCCTGCACGAGCCCTTCAACGTGCAGGCGGTGGTGGTGGCGAGCGAATCCGCCCGCGCCCGCCTCGCCATCATGCGCAACGGCGCGCTGCTGCGCGAATCCGAGGTCGAACTCGAGCCGGGCACCAACGTCTACTCGTTCGCGGAACAGGCCGACAAGCCGGGCCTGCAGGAATACGAGGCCATCGTGAACGGCGACGCGGACAGCGAGCCGGAGAACAACCGCTACCAGGCTTTCGTGCAGGTGACGGGCGCGCCGCGGGTACTGCACGTTGCGGGCGAGCCCGAAGCCGGTCGCTACGTCGGCGCGGCACTGAAGGCCCAGGGCCTGGCGGTGGACGAGGTGCCCGCCAGTGGGTTCCCGGCCAGCATGCACGAGCTGGTGGATTACAACCTGGTGATCCTCAACAACGTCTCCGGTTTCGACCTGTCGCTCGCCAAGATGGAGCTGCTCGATACCTACGTACGCGATGCGGGAGGCGGCGTGGTGAAGATCGGCGGCGACCGGAGCTACGGCGCCGGCGGCTATTACGGGACCCCGGTGGAGCGCCTGTTGCCGGTGACCGTGCAGGTGAAGACCGAAGTGAAGATTCCAAGTCTGTCGGTAGTGTTCGTTCTGGACCGCTCGGGCAGCATGGGCACGAAGATCGGAGACGAGGACAAGCTCGCCATCGCGAAGCGCGCGGCGCTGTCGTCCATCGATCTCCTGAACCGGCTCGACCGCGTGGGCGTGCTGGCCTTCGATAGCGGCCGGCAATGGGTGGTGCCCCTGACCGAGGTGGGCATGCGCCAGCCGATCGCGGAGAAGCTGCGCGAGCTGACGGTCGGAGGCGGCACCGATATCTATCCCGCCCTCGAGGAGGCGCACCGCGTCATGCGCAGGGAGCAGGCGAAGGTGAAGCACATGATCGTGCTCTCCGACGGCATCACCGACGGCGAGAAGAACTTCGATCCACTGGGGAAGCGCATCGCCGCCGACGGCATCACGATCTCCACCGTGGCCATGGGCGCGGACGCCGACCGTGCGCTGATGGAACGGCTTGCGGAGCTTGGCAAAGGTCGCTTCTACCACACCGACGATCCGGCCAACGTGCCGCGCATCCTCACCAGCGAGACGCTCGCGATCACCCGCGACCTGGTAGTGGAGGGGGACATCCGGCCGCGACGGGTCCAGGCGGGCGAGCCGATCGAGGGCCTCGGTGCGTTTCCGCCGCTCCGCGGCTACCAGCGCACCTACGCCAAGCCCGCCGCCCAGGTGCTGCTCGCCGGACGCGACGAGGATCCGGTGCTGGTGTCGTGGCGCTACGGTCTGGGCAAGTCGGTGGCGTTCACCTCCGATCTCTCCGGCCGCTGGGGCAGGCGCTGGGTCGAGTGGCCGGCCTTCGGGCGCTTCGTCGCACAGACGGCCCGCTGGACCATGCGCCGCAGCGGGAACGAGACCTTCCTGCCCCGATTCCAGTGGCGCGGGCAGCGCGGCGAGGTGAGCGTGGATGTGCTGGACCGGGACGATCGCTTCGTCAACGGCTTGAAGCTGGAGGCCTCCCTGGTGGACCCGTCCCGGCGCACCCGGCGCGTGCCGCTCGAGCAGATCGCACCGGGGCGCTACCACGGTGAGTTCCCCGTGCCCCGTGCCGGGCGCTACTACATCACCCTGTCCGGGCGCGACGGTGAAACGCAGGTGGGCCCCCGGACATTCGGGCTGGCGGTCCCGTACTCCTCGGAGTACCTGGACCTGGGCGTGGATCGGGGGCTGCTGCGCGACATTGCCGGCATCACCGGTGGACGCGTGCTCCCGCTTTCCAGTGCCGGGCTGAGCGCCGTGACCGCGCCGTCACCACAGGCGCCGGGCCCGCTCGCGCGGGTCTGGTGGCCGTTCTTCCTGGCGGCCCTTGTGCTGCTGGTGGCTGAGGTGGCGGTGCGCAGGATCGTGCTTCCCGATACTTGGCGCGCTCGTTGGGCACGATGGCGCGGCGCGCGGCCGGACACCGAGGCGCCGGAGCCGGCGTACGACGAATTGCGCGCAGCCATCGGCCGGGAACGAGCGCGGCGCCTGACGGCCATCCGCGACGGCATCGATCTCAACGCCGACGATCCGGCCGTGCGCGCGCGGCTCTACCTGGCGGCCGGCCGCAGCCGCGGGCGTTGAGACTGGTGTGTATCCTGCCGCCGGCGACAATGAGGGAAGCATCCCCTCATTCGCCGGGAGGTCTTACGCAACCAGGTGGCAGGAGACCAAGTGACGGGGCGCGACCTCGCGCAGTTGCGGTTCCTCCTCGGAGCACCTCGGTATCGCGAACGGGCAGCGGGGATGGAAGCGGCACCCCGAGGGCGGGTTGATGGGAGAAGGGACCTCTCCCGTCAGGATGATCTCATCGTGCGTGATGTCGGGGTGAGACGGAAGGGCGGCTGAGAAGAGGGCCTTGGTATAGGGGTGCAGCGGGTTGCTGAAAAGCTCCTTCGTCTTCGCCTTCTCCACGATCTTCCCCAGGTACATGACTGCAACCTCGTTGGCCATGTAGCGGGTCGTCGCCAGGTGGTGGGCGATCAGCAGGTAGCTAACGTCGTACTGCTTCTGGAGATCGACCAGCAGGTTCATGATCTGCGCCCGGATCGAGACGTCCAGCGCCGAGACCGGCTCGTCCAGAATGATGAGCTTCGGCTTCGACACCAGCGCGCTCGCCACGGCGATGCGCTGGCGCTGCCCGCCGCTGAATTCGTGCGGGTAGAGGTTGGCCTGCTGCGGGCGCAGGCCGACGGAATTCATAACCTCCTCGACGCGTTCCTTCATTTCCTGGTCGGAGACGTCCCGGTTGATGACGAGCGGCTCGGCCACGATGTCCCGCACCCGCATGCGGGGATTGAGGGAGGACCAGGGATCCTGAAAGACCGCCTGAACGGTGGTCCGGTACTCTTTCAGGGCGTCGCCTTCGAGCGTGTGGACGTCCTTGCCGTCGGCAAACACCTGGCCTGCCGTCGGATCCTCCAGGCGCAGCACGAGCTTGGCCGTCGTCGTCTTGCCGCAGCCGGACTCGCCCACGATGGCGAGCGTCTCCCCCTGCGGGATCGAAAAATCGATGCCGTCGACGGCCTGCACCCAGCCGACGACCCTCTTCAATATGAAGCCCCGGGTGACGGGAAAGTGCTTCTTCAGCCCCTGGACTTCCAGTACCGGCGTAGTGGTCATGCGGGTTCCAGTAGCCAGCAAGCGGCGGTGTGTGCGGTTCCGTCCTTGCCGACGTTGAACGTGGGAGGATATTCGCGCCGGCAGCGATCGTCGGCGTGGGGGCACCGGGGAGCGAAACGGCATCCCTCGGGGAGATCCCAGAGCGCGGGAGGCTGGCCGTCGATCGAGTAGAGCCGCTTGACATCCTCGTCCATGCTGGGCACCGAGCGCAGCAGGGCCTGGGTGTAGGGATGCGATGGATTGTTGAAAATGTCCCGCACCGGCCCGCTTTCCACGTGGCGGCCGGCATACATCACCACCACGCGGTCGCACATCTTGGCGACGATACCGAAGTCGTGCGTGATGAAGATCAGCGCGAGATTGGTTGCCTCCTGGATCTCCCGCAGCAGGCGCAGGTACTGCGCCTGTATCGTCACGTCGAGCGAGGTGGTGGGCTCGTCGGCGATGATGACCTTCGGTTCGCACGAGATCGCGATGGCACCGACCACGCGCTGCTTCATGCCGCCGCTGATCTGGTGCGGGTAATCCTCGACCCGCCGTTCGGGGGCGGCTACCCGCACCTGCTTCAGGCCGTCGATCGCCCGCTGCACCAGGGAGCGCTTGTTGTCGCCGGTGTGCTGATTCCGGATCGCCTCGATCAGCTGGTTGCCGACCGTGAATACGGGGTTGAGCGAGGTCTGGGGGTCCTGCAGGATCATGGAGATGCGGCGGCCGCGGATCAGGCGCATTTCCTGCTCGGTCTTCTTGAGCAGGTCCTCGCCTTCGAGCCGTATCGATCCCTTGACGATGCGGGCCGCGGACTTGGGCTGCAGCTGCAGCAGCGAGAGGGCGGTCATGGTCTTGCCGGAGCCCGATTCGCCCACGATGCCCAGTACCTCCCCCTGGCGCAGGTCGAAACTCACCCCATCCACCGCCTTCACCGTGCCGAAGCGCGTGAAGCAGTAGGTATGGAGGTCCTCGACCTCCAGGATTACGTCACCGATTTGGCGGGCCATGCCCCTAGTCTGCGCTTTTCTTCATCGAGACGGGCCGCCAAAAGACCCCCTTCGATGGAAGGTTCGTGAATCATCAGGATTGGACCGCTGGCAGGGGGAGCGCCTCTCCCCCTTAGCACGGCCAGCTTACTTGACGAGCTTGATGGCTTCCCAATGCGACGAACGCCCGGCGGTGGGGCCCGGGTAGACCCAGCTGCCGACGACCTTGGGATTGGTGAAAACCTCGTTCCTGAACCAGAACAGCGGGATGTCGGCGTACTCCGCCTGGATGTGATCGCCGATCTTCTGCATCAGCTGGTTGCGCGTCTTGGCGTCGTTCGACGCCAGCACCTCGCCGTAAGTCTTCTCGAGGAAATCGTTCTCGAAGTGGTGGTTGGCGCCCTTGCTGTAGTAGAAGTTGCGGACGCCATTGTCGGCAGGCCGCCAGCCGATAATGTTCGGCCAGATCATGTTCTTGGCCTGCTTCTTGCGAACCACCGCGCGAATCTTGGACCAGTCGTGCATCTGTACTTCGGCGTTGACCCCGACGTTCTTGAAGTAGATGGCGAGCGCGTCGGCGATCGCCGGGCCTTCCGACTCACCCGGCTCGGTGAACGCCCAGATCTGGAACTTGAGCGGATTTGCGGGACCGTAGCCCGCCTCCTTCAGCAGCTCCCTCGCCTTCCCGGGGTTGTAGGCGTACATCTCCTTGAACTTGCTTGGCCACTGGGGGTTCCAGCCCTCGGAGGCGGGCACCCACAGCGAAAGATAGGCGAGCTCCGCCCGGCCGGCGAACACTGTCTTCAGCAACTCGTCGCGGTTGATGGCGATGTTGAGCGCCTGGCGCACCTTCTTGTTGGTGAACGGGCCTTTCGGATCGAAATCCTTGTCCCCGGTGATGTAATACTGGCCTCCCATGTACATCGAAACCCAGTCCACCGCCAGCGAGGACGAGAAGCGCTTCAGGCCCCTGGCCAGCGCGTCCTTGTGCAGCTCGCGCGGCAGGTCGGCGATGTGAACGTCGCCGGACAGCAGCAGCGCGAGACGCGTCGCTTCCTCGCGGGCGATCCGGAACTCGAGCTCCTCGAAGTCCACCTTGTTGCCGGACCAGTGCTTGTCGTTGCGCTTGTACACGATGTTGAGGCCGGTCTGGCGGCTGTCGTACATGAAGGGGCCGGTCCCGGCGGGCCGCTTGTCGAGGCCTTCGACTCCCTCCTTGTCCCACTGTGCCTTGCTGGCTATGCGGAGGTCGCCGGAACGCTGGACGCCAAACATCATGACTGGGGGCATGATCGGATTCTTGAAGCGAAACACCACCGTATGCTTGTCGATGGCCTTCACTTCCTCGACTGTGACCCACACAGCCCGCAGCGTCGCCGTCGAATCCTTGCGGATCAGCAGCGAGTGGCTGTGCACGACGTCGGCGGACGTGACCTCCCCGTACCCGTTATGGAACTGGACGCCCTTGCGCAGGTGGAAGGTCCACTCCTTGAAGTCGGGGCTGTGCTCCCATTTCGTCGCCAGCTGCGGGATGGGGTCCCCCGTCTTGGCGTCCATTCCGAGCAGCGTCTCCCAGAAGGGCTCGAACTGGAGATGGTCCGGACGCGAGACGGTCCAGAACCGGTTGCTTTCGTGGAAACCCGCCGAAGCGAAGATCAGGCGTTTCACCTGCGCGGCCGATGCTGGCAGCGGCACCGTACCGAGGACGGCTACCACCGCCATCAGCAGGCCCGCGAACAGCGAACAAAGTCTTGCTTTCATGGTGACTCCTCCTGTCGTTGTTGCGTTATAGGTTTCTCAGCTTGGGATCCAGGTGATCTCGCAGCCAGTCGCCCAGTAGATTGAGTGCGAGCACCGTCAGCATGATGGCGAGCCCGGGGAACATCGAGACCCACCACGCCGTGACGATCAGTTCCCGACCGTCCGCGACCATGACGCCCCAGGCCGGTTCGGCGCGCGGAAGCCCCGCTCCCAGGAAGCTCAGGGCGGACTCGAACAGGATGACGTACCCCACCTGAAGCGTAGCCAGGACGATGAGGGAGTTGACCACGTTTGGGAGCATATAGCGGAACATGATGCGAGTGTGGGACGCCCCGGCCACCCGCGCTCGCGCGATGAAGTCAAGCTCCTTGATGGCGAGGGTTTCGCCGCGGACGAGGCGGGCATAGCGCGCCCACAGGAGCACGATGAGCACCGTGATGACTGTCCCGAAACTGGGGCCCACGGCGGCGACAAGGACGAGGGCGAGCAGGATGGTCGGCAGGGCGAGCGATATGTCCACCAGGCGCATGATCACGGCGTCCGTCCGTCCTCCGAAATAGCCCGAGATCAGCCCCAGGGTGGTGCCGATGATCCCGCCGACGAAGATCGCGATCAGCGAGACGGTCAGGGAAACCCGCGCGCCGTAGATGATCCGGGAGAGCATGTCGCGCCCGAGCTTGTCGGTCCCCAGGAGGTGCTCGCTGGTGCCGCCGTCCTGCCAGAACGGCGGCGTCAGCCGTTGGGACAGCGCTCCCTGAAACGGGTCGTGCGGCGCGACCCACGGCGCAAGGATGGCGGGAATCACCATGACGAAGAGCAGGAGCGCAAGCGCTGTCAGGGGATAGCGCTTGACCTTCTGCCAACCGTCGATGAACCAGGGCGTCGCATACCAGGGGAGCGTGCGTGTCGAAGATTGGAGTGGCATGGATCAGCCTCCTTGTTGCGCTTCACTGAACCCGGATACGCGGATCGAGATACGCGTAAAGTATGTCGACCAGCAGGTTGCACAGGATGAAGATGCCGGCGAAGAGGATCACGACGGCCTGCACCACCTGGAAGTCCCGGGACCTCACGGCGTCCACGACCAGCAAACCGATGCCCGGCCAGGTGAACACGGTCTCGGTCACCACGGAACCGGTGAGGAGCGACCCGGCGATGATGGCAAAAACGGTCAGCGGCGCGATCGAGG
>CAZQJF010000034.1:0-1536 GCA_964593735.1 uncultured Streptomycetaceae bacterium
CTTGCCGTCGTACCAGATGTGCCCGTCGCGATCGGCCATGGACATGAGTGCGCTCCATCGAAAGCGGTCATTTTAGCAGCCCGCCGGGCCCGGGCGGTCGGCGGAGCGCGGTTGTGGCAAACTCCGCCTGCACTGAGTAGAATCAACGTTCGCCGGCAACCCGCGTTGCTCTTCCGGACCGGCCGCAGTTCCTGAGGGATAGGACGAGAAAAGATGGCGGGTGACCTACGCTCGTGGCTCGGGAGCATGAGCCATCGCGTCATTCTCGACACCGACAGCGAGCAGGAAAAGCTCAACAAGACCCTGTTGATCTTTGCCTGCGGCCTGATGGCGTTCGCGGCGATGGTGTGGGTCGCCATCTATCAGGCGATGGGCATACGGTTTTCCTCGACCGTGCCCTTTGCCTACGTGGTCATCTCCGCGGCATCGCTCGCGCTCTACCTGTGGAAGGGCAACTTTCAGCTCTTCCGGTTCATGCAGACGAGCCTGTTCCTGTTCGTCCCGTTCATCACGCAATGGAGCATAGGCAGCTATGTGAGCTCCTCGGGCGTGATGCTGTGGGCGTTGCTCGCGCCGGTGGGGGTCATGGTCTTTCAGGGCGCGCGCGAGTCGCTGCCGTGGTTCTTCGCTTATATCGTGCTGACGGCGGTGTCCGGGTTCTTCGACTACTACCTCACCAGCGGAGTCGAAGCGGGCGTGACGATGCAGAGCATCGCGGTGTTCTTCGCGCTCAATTTCGCCGCGATGTCGACCATCGTCTACCTGCTCATCAGGTACTTCGTGAGCCAGCGCGACAAGCTCTCGGAACAGGTCGGCAAGCAGCACCAGGAGCTCAAGGAAGAGCAGGAAAAATCCGAGCGGCTGCTGCTGAACATTCTGCCTGGCCCGATCGCGCAGCGCCTGAAACAGCAGCACAGCATCATCGCCGACGGCTTCGCCGACGTGACCGTGATGTTCGCCGACATCATCAACTTCACGCGGCTTTCCGAGGAAATGTCGCCGCGCCTGATGGTGGGCGTGCTGAACGAGGTGTTTTCGCATTTCGATCATCTCGCCGAGAAGCACGGCCTGGAGAAGATCAAGACCATCGGGGACGCCTACATGGTGGCGGGCGGGCTCGACACGCATCACAAGGACATCGTCCCGCAGGAGGATGAGACCCGCGATTACAGCGAAGCCATCTGCAGCATGGCGCTCGAGATGTGCCAGTACATGGAAATGCGCTCCGGTTTCAAGCGGGCGCGGCTGCAGATCCACGTGGGCGTCGGCACCGGGCCCGTCGTCGCCGGCGTGATCGGCATGAAGAAGTTCATCTACGACCTGTGGGGCGACACGGTCAACATTGCGAGCCGGGTTACAGCCGAAGCCGCGGCGAGCACGATCCTGGTCGATAGCGCGACCTACAAGCGGGTCCGCCACCTGTTCGATTTCGAAGGGCCGCGAATGTTGACGGTCAAGGGCAAGGGGGAGTTGGCCGCCTACCGCCTCATGGAACGCAAGCCGCAGAATGCCGCGGGCCAACAGGGAATTTGAGTG
>CAZQJF010000034.1:1636-13280 GCA_964593735.1 uncultured Streptomycetaceae bacterium
CTCGCGCACTGCCTGCCGCTTGCCGGCGACCGATTCGGGGTCGACGCGGGCGTATTTCTCCCCCTGCAGCCGCAGTCCGTGCTGCAACCGGCGGAAGCTGCGGTAGGCTTCGTGCGCCGCCCGCGCGCGGGGCTCCTCGATCAGCCCCAGCCGCGCCGCGAGGTTGAGCAGAGCGAGATTGCCGATATTGCCCGTGAGCTCGGAGCGGCTGTGCGCGTGGCCGAGCACGAGATACTGGACGATGAATTCCACGTCGATGATGCCGCCGCGGTCGTGCTTGAGATCGAACAGCGCGGTGCGGTTGGGATGGGCATCCAGCAGCTTCTGGCGCATCTGCGCCACTTCGCGGCGCAGCACGGGCAGTTCGCGCGGCTGGCGCAGGACCGTCTCCCGCACCGCTTCGAATTCCCGGCCGATCGTCGCGTCCCCGGCGACGTAGCGCGCCCGCGACAATGCCTGGTGTTCCCACGTCCAGGCATGCCTCGCCTGATACTCGCGGAAACTTTCGAGCGGGCTCACCAGCAGCCCACCCGCCCCGTCAGGTCTCAGCCGCAGGTCCGTCTCGTAGAGCACGCCGGCGGAAGTCGTGGTCGAAAGCAGGTTGTTCACACGCTGCGCGAGCCGGGCGTAGTTCTCGGCAGCTTCCGGCGCAGGATCATGGTAGAGAAAAACCAGGTCCAGATCGGAGGCATAGCCGAGCTCCTTCCCGCCGAGCTTGCCGTAGCCGATCATCGCGAAGCACGGCTCGGCGCGGTGCGCCTGCCTCACCGTCTTCCAGGCGAGGCGCAGGACCTGCTCGAGAATGACGCAGGCAAGATCGCTCAGGTGGTCGCTCAGGGTTTCGAGCGGCAGCCATCCCGCCAGGTCCTGGGCAATGAGCCGCATGGTGTGCACGTGCTTGAAGTGCCGCAGCGCGTCCAGCTGCCTCTCGGTTTCACCGGCGGCATCCGCCAGCTGGGCCTCCAGCTGGCGGGCGGCGAGAGGCCAGTCGGGAGCGGCGTACAACGTGCGCACGTCGAGCAGTTCGTCGAGGAGGATCGGGTGCTGGGTGAGGTACTGCGCCACCCACGGACTCGCGCCCATCATTGCCGCGAGCTGCTTGAGCGCCCGCGGGTACTCTTCGAGCAAGGCGAGGTAGGAGCCGCGCCGGCTGACCGCATCCAGCAGGTCGAGCACGCGCTCGAGTGCCGCGTCCGGATCGCTCTCGGCGGCCGCAGCCTCGATCGCCGGCGGAATCAGGCGGTCGAGCCGCGCCTGGCTCGCGGCGGGTATCTCGCGGTAGCGTCCGCTCGTGTGCATGGCCTTCAGCCGTTCGGCGATCGCCTGTCCCCGGCGGTATCCCAGCGCCGCGAGCTCGGCGCCGACCCCGGTCGCATCGTCGGTCAGATTCCAGAGATGGGAGAGGGGATGCGCCGCGTCGGGCGCCGGGGCGAAGATGTCCTCGAAATGGCGGGTCACGCGCCGGCGGTGCACCTCCAGCTCGCCCGTGAGCGCCCCATAGTCGGGCAGGCCCATCGCGTGCGCGATGAGCGCGCGGTCGGCGTCCGATTGAGGTAGTACGTGGGTCTGCTGGTCGTCCAGGTATTGCAGCCGGTGCTCGAGGTTGCGTAGGAAGACGTAGGCCTCGGCCAACTCCCGCACCGCCTGGGGAGCGAGCAGATTGCGCTCCCCGAGCAGCGCGAGCACGCCCAGCGTCGGCCGGCACCGCAGCGCCGCCTCGCGTCCTCCGCGGATCAACTGGAACACCTGCACTATGAATTCGATCTCGCGTATGCCGCCCGGGCCGAGCTTGATGTTGTCGGTGATGTCCCGCCGCTCCACTTCCTGGCGGATCTGGCGATGCAGATCGCGCAGCGCGGCGAACGCCCCGTAGTCGAGGTGGCGCCGGTATACGAATGGCGCCACCAGTTCGCCCAGCTCCGCCACGCGCTCACCCGTCAGCGCGCGGCCCTTGATCCAGGCATAGCGCTCCCATTCCCGGCCCTGGGTGTAGAAGTAGCTCTCCAGCATCTCGAAGCTCGATACCAGGGGACCGCCGTCTCCATACGGTCTCAGGCGCATGTCCACGCGGAACACGTAGCCATCAGCGGTGATCTCGGACAGCACCGCGATCAGCTTGCGCGCGAGCCGTGTGAAGTACTCGTGGTTGCTGATCCGCTGGGGACCGCTCGTCTCGCCGTCGTCGGGGTAGGCGAAAACGAGATCGATATCCGACGAGACGTTCAGTTCCGCGCCGCCCAGCTTGCCCATGCCCACGACGTGCAACTGCTGGTGCTGCCCGCTGGCGGCGGCTGGATGACCGTGACGGGCGGCGAGATCGTGATGCAGCCGCGACAGGGCGTAACCGATGGCGGCCTCGGCGAGCGCCGTCGTCGTCTCCATCACTTCGGCGAGCGAGGCGATACCGCCCAGGTCGCGCGCCATCAGATTGAGCATCACGCGCTTGCGCAGCGTGCGCAAAACGCGCTTGAGATCCTCTTCATCGCCCGGTGGTCCCGCCTCGAGCGCCGCGCGCATCTCTGCGGCGCTGAACGCGCGGTCGATCGGGGTGTCGAGTAACAGAGAAGGTTCGGCGGACAGCAGCCTTGCCGCATAGTGGCTGAGGCGCGCTGCCTGCTCGATCAGGGTGTCAGCCGGGGAACTGCCGGCTGCGTTATAGGATTGCATCCCGAGTCGGGGTAGAATACGTAAAGCCTTGACTCAATATCGCATTTTTTTGGTCATCAGGCAAAACATGACGCGAACCGCAAGGTTCAGATGGCTGCGTGCCGGCACGCACTGGGTCTATCGCGTTGTTGCCTGGAGCGTTCTCCTCACTGTCCTCACGTGTGCGGGCGTGGTGCTCGCGCTGCGTTACTGGGTGCTGCCCCACATCGAGAACTACCGTGACGATATTGCCGCCCTCGTCAGCGAAAAAGCCCGGCAGAAAATCACCATCGGCAGCATCAGCGCCAACTGGGACGGGCTGCGCCCGCAGTTGATGCTCGGGCAGGTGACGGTGTACGACGCCGCCGGCCGCCCCGCGCTCGAGCTGTCTCGCGTCGACAACACGCTGTCGTGGTTTTCGGTGCCGACCCTGCAGCTGAGGTTCCACGCGCTCGATATTCATTCGCCCACGTTGAACGTCCGGCGCGACGCGAAAGGAACGCTTTCGGTGGCCGGCATCGAGCTCACCGGAAAGGAGCAGGACGGCGGCGGGTTCGCCGACTGGCTGCTGCAGCAGCGCGACATCGAGATACACGACGCGACGATCGTGTGGCACGACGAGATGCGCCGCGCGCCCGCGCTCGAGTTGAAGAACGTCAGTCTCCAGATCGTCAACAGCGGCGACCGCCATCAGTTCGGGCTGCGCGCCGTGCCCCCGGCGAAGCTTGCGGGGCCGCTCGACGTGCGCGGGGATCTGACCGGCACCACGGTCAAGGCTTTGGCCGACTGGAATGGCAAGCTGTTCCTGGGGCTCGACTACGCCGATATCGCCGCGTGGCGCCCCTGGGTCCCGTTCCCGATGGAAATTCCGCAAGGCAGCGGCAGCCTGCGTACCTGGCTCACGTTCAGCCGGCATCAGCTCACCGACGCGATCGCCGACGTACGGCTCGCGGGGGTGCGCGCCCGGCTCGAACCAAACCTCTCCGAGCTCGATCTCACCGAGCTTTCCGGCCGTCTTGGCTGGAAAATGTCGTCCGCCGGCCTGGAGGTCACGACTTCGAACCTGAGAATGACCACGACCGGCGGTCTCGCGCTGCCGTCGACGGATTTTCTGCTTCGATACACTCCTGCGGCCGGCGGGCGTCCGGAGCGCGGGGAGCTCAACGTGAGCGCGCTCGATCTCGCGCCCCTGGTCGTGCTCGCCGATCATCTGCCGTTTCCGGCCGATGCGCGCCAACGGTTGGCGGCACTTTCTCCAAAGGGCCACATCAGCGACATGCAGGTCCGCTGGACGGGAGACTGGCGGGAACCGGACCAATACAGCGCCAAGGGAAGATTCGCCGGGCTCGCTTTGCAGGGCATGGGCAAGATCCCGGGCTTCAAAGGCGTGAGCGGCAGCCTGGAAGGCAACGAGCGCGGGGGCACGCTTCAGTTGCAGACCCAGAACGCCATCGTGGAAATGCCGCTGGTCTTCCGCGAGCCGTTGCAATTCGACGTGCTGACAGCGCAGCTCGGTTGGGCGCGCGGGGGCGGAGAAACCGAATTCCGTCTCAACAATATCTCGTTCTCCAATTCCCACGTGGCGGGCACGGTGATCGGCAACTACCGGACGGCCGGCGATTCGCGCGGCAATATCGATATTACCGGCAGCCTGACGCGGGTCGATGCGCGCTCCGTGAGCCGCTATATACCGCTGCAGATCGGCCAGCGCGCGCGCGACTGGCTCGACGTCGCGTTTCTCTCCGGCGTGTCGAGCGACGTGACGCTGCGTCTCAAAGGCAATCTGAACGAGTTTCCGTTCCCGGACGGCAAGACCGGCGTCTTCCAGGTCACCGCGAAGATAACCGACGGAACGCTCGACTACGGAAGCGGGTGGCCGAGGGCGGAAAACATCGCCGGCGATGTCCTGTTTCGCGGGAGCCGCCTGGAGGTGAACGCGCGCCAGGGCACCATACTCGGTGCGCGGCTTGCCAACGTGCGCGCCGAGATTCCCGACCTCAAGAATCCGGAAGAGATACTGAGATTGACGGGAGAGGCCGAAGGGCAGACCAGTGATTTCTTCGCGTTCATGGAAAAGAGCCCGGTGCTCGGCATGATCGATAATTTCACCGAGAGCTGGCAGGTGCAGGGCGCCGGCCGGCTCACGGTCAAGCTGGAGATGCCGCTGCGCACTGCCGACAGGAGCCAGACCCAGCTCGCGGCCACCTACCAGTTTACGGGCAACACCGTCGTCACGGCCCCGGACCTGCCGGCGATCGAGCAGGCGGGCGGGCGCATCGATTTCACGGCAAACACCGTGCGCGCCCAGGGCATCACCGGGACGTTCGCCGGCGGGCCGGTAACGATTTCCGCCACTTCGACGCGTGATGCAGTGCGCATAGCCGTACAGGGGCGTATCAACACCGACAACGTGCGCCGTGGCGCCGGCGGACCGCAGTGGTTGCAGCAAGTGCGCGGCGCGACCGACTGGCGCGCGAACTATACCGTGCAGAAGCGCGTGGCCGATGTCGTGATCGAATCCAGCCTGCAAGGACTGGTTGCGGACCTGCCGGCCCCGCTCACCAAGCCGGCGGCCGATTCCACCCTTCCGTTCCGTTTCGAACGGCGGTCCCTGGGACAGAACCAGGAACGGCTGGGTCTTGCGTTCGGTGACATCGTGAATGCGCAGCTGGTCCGGCGCATCGAGGGCAAGCGCTCGACAATCACGCGCGGCACGGTACGCTTCGGCGGCGGCGCCGCCGAGCCGGAGAAGAGCGGCGTGTGGATCAGTGGCGCGGTAAAATCGCTCGATCTCGATCGCTGGCTGGCCTTGATGCGCGACGGCGGCGCCGAGGCGCGAGTCGATTGGGGCGGCATCGATCTCGCCGCGGAGTCGGTGGATCTCTTCGGCCGGCGCTTCAACCAGCTCGCCCTGAATGCCACGGTACAGGGGACTCAGTGGCGCGGCACCGTTGCGGGCAAGGAGCTGGAAGGAACCGCGGCGTGGGATCTGCAGGGCCGGGGGAAGATCGTTGCGCGCATGAAGACCCTCACCCTTCCCAACGTGGTGCCGGACGGCGCGGCGGCCAAGATCAGCAGCAAGCCCCGTGACCTGCCGGCGGTGGATCTCATCGCGGAACGGTTCGTCAGGAACGACAAGCAGCTAGGCCGCCTCGAATTGAACGCCGTTCCGACGGGAGAGAGCTGGCGCATAGAGAAACTGCGTATCGCCAATCCGGACGGGACGTTTGCCGCGGAAGGCATGTGGCACACCAGCCTGGTGGAGCCTCGCACCCAGATGAGCCTGCGACTCGATACGCCTGACGCCGGGAAGCTGCTTACGCGTCTGGGCTACCCGGACGGCGTGCGAAGCGGCAGGGCGAAACTGGAAGGGGCGCTCTCGTGGACCGGGGCCCCCTATGAATTCGACTATCCCACGCTCGGCGGCGGCCTGCTGCTGGAAGTGCAGCGGGGGCAGTTCAGCAAGCTCGACCCGGGCATCGGCAAGCTGCTCGGCATCCTCAGCCTGCAGGCGCTGCCCCGCCGGATCACGCTCGATTTCCGCGACATTTTCAGCGAAGGGCTCGCGTTCGACGACATCGTGGCTTCGTTCAAGCTCGAACGCGGCGTCGCGAGCACGGATAGTTTTCGCATCCAGGGCCCGTCGGCGCGCATCGTCATGTCGGGCGACATCGACCTCACCCGGGAGACGCAGAAGCTGCGGGTGCGGGTCTCGCCCAGCGTGACCGACGGCGTTTCGATCGCCGGCGCGCTGATCGGCGGCCCCATTGCCGGCGTGGCGGCCTTTCTCGCGCAGAAGATACTCAAGGATCCCCTCGATCAGATCGTATCCTTCGAATACACCGTCACCGGCACATGGGCCGAACCCACTGTCGCGCGACTCGAGCGCCAGGCGGCGGGACCGGACAGGGACAAGCCGTGGCCACAGTGAGGAACTCATTGCTTGCCTGTTTCGCGCTGGCCGCGTCGGCACCGGCATGGGCCCAGTCGTTCACCGTTGCGCCCGAGCTGTGGGACCGGCCGCGCAGCGGCCCCGCGGTCATGGAACGGCCCGCGATCCAGCAGGCCGTCGGCGCGTGGCTTGCCCTTCCGGGCGCGCGCATGGTCGTGCATCACGGCCCCGGCCAGGAGTCGTTTCTGCAGGCCGAAGAGCTTCGCGCCTGGCTGATTTCCCTCGCCGTCGAAGCGCGGCGCGTAATGCTGCGCAATGACCTCGCGCCGTCCGCGCCGCTGCGGCTCGAAGTGATTCGTGACTGATGGATCGTGACTGATAGATCGTGACTGATGAGGCGTGGCTGGTGACGCGTTGTCATCCCTCATCCTCATCCCTCATCCCTCATCTCCCATGACCGCGCAATCCTCTTCGAGCAAGGCGCAACCGGATGCATTGCAACCCTCGCTGCAGAACGAGGTGACGCGCATCGCAGCCGTGCAGATGGCGTCCGGGCCCAAGGTCGAGGGCAACCTGCGGGAGGCCGGGCGTTTGATCGAGATGGCCGTAGACCAGGGCGCGAGACTGGTCGCGCTGCCGGAATACTTCGGCATCATGGGCATGCGCGACACCGACAAGGTGGCAGTGCGCGAGAAAGAAGGAGGCGGCCCGATCCAGGATTTTCTCTCGGTGACCGCGAAGAAGCACGGGATCTGGCTCGTGGGGGGCTCCGTTCCACTCGAATGCGAGTCGGCCGGGAAAGTGCGCAACAGCTGTCTCGTCTACGACGACAAGGGGATGCTTGCCGCGCGCTACGACAAGATCCATCTGTTCGGATTCGAGATGGGGCAGGAGAGCTACGCGGAAGAACGAACTATCGAGCCGGGCCGCGCCGTGGTCACGATCGATACGCCATTCGCCCGTCTCGGCGCTTCGATCTGCTACGACTTGCGTTTTCCCGAGCTCTACCGGGCGATGCAGGAAGTGGACATCATCCTCGTGCCGTCTGCCTTCACCGAAACCACGGGCAAGGCGCATTGGGAAACCCTGATCCGGGCGCGCGCGATCGAGAACCTTGCCTACGTGCTCGCACCGGCGCAGGGCGGCTATCACGTCAACGGACGCGAAACCCACGGCGACAGCATGATCGTGGACCCGTGGGGGGTGGTGCTCGACCGGCTGCCGCGCGGTTCGGGCGTCGTGGTGGCCGGCGTCAACCTGCAGTACCTCCGCGGCCTGCGGCAGAGCCTGCCGGCGCTGACCCACCGCACACTTAAGTAAACTCTGAAAAATCTGCTCGGCGCCACGTGCCGAGGAGGTTTTTCAGCTGAGATTGGGGATTCAAAGGGGCGTGTGGCCCCTTTTCAGTTCCCTTTAATAGCCGGCCGCGGGGGTATCTCCGGGTTGAATTCGCGCGCGCGGCCGCCATCTAATGGTGATGGACGGCCGTAACAACTCCTGCCCCCCTCATACTCCGATCAGGGGCCGTATCGGTCATTTTGATACGACCTCTTGGAGTAAACTGAAGGGGGTGAGGACAGTAATTCCTCATGCCCCCGACCGCCTGTCCGCTCAACCCACACCCGGTACCCGCCATGAGCCACGAAGACAAGCCTGAAGCCACTTTCGCCACCGCCACGGAGATCCTGCTCGCGCCGTACTCTCTGGACAGCAACCGCCTCGAGACCGTGTTCGGCCAGATGATGGCGCACCGCGTGGATCACGCGGACCTGTATTTCCAGTACACCCGCAGCGAGTCCTGGAGCCTCGAAGAGGGCATCGTCAAGTCGGGCAGCTTCAACATCGACCAGGGCGTCGGCGTGAGGGCGCTCTCCGGCGAGAAAACCGCATTTGCATATTCGGACGACATCAGCCTTGCCGCGCTTACTTCGGCCGCGCAGGCCACGCGCGCGATCGCGCAGCAGGGCCAGGCGAGCCGCACGCAGGTCGCGCAGCGGCGCGCGGGGCACGATCTGTACGTGCCCCACGATCCCCTGGCGAGCGTGGACGACCAGACGAAGGTCGCCCTGCTCGAGCGCATCGAGCGTTACGCGCGCGCCCTCGATCCGCGCGTCTCCCAGGTCATGGCTTTTCTGGCCGGGGAGTACGAAGTCGTCCTGATCGCGCGCGCGGATGGCGTTCTGGCCGCGGACGTGCGGCCGCTGACGCGGCTCTCGGTGCAGGTGATCGTGGAGCAGGACGGCCGCCGTGAGCAGGGCAGCGCCGGCGGCGGCGGGCGGTTCGATTACGCGTACTTTACGGACGAAGTTCTCAGGGATTACGCGAAGAAAGCGGTGGACCAGGCTTTGATCAACCTCGAAGCCCGCCCCGCTCCTGCCGGGACCATGACCGTGGTGCTCGGCCCCGGATGGCCGGGCGTATTGCTCCACGAAGCGATCGGGCACGGCCTGGAAGGCGATTTCAACCGCAAGGGCACGTCCGCGTTCAGCGGGCGGATCGGGGAGCGTGTCGCAGCGCCGGGCGTCACCGTCGTGGACGACGGAACCATCGCGCGCCGGCGCGGCTCGCTCAACATCGACGACGAGGGCCATCCGACGCAGCGTAACGTCCTGATCGAGGACGGCGTGCTGAAAAGCTACATGCAGGATTCCCTCAACGCGCGGCTCATGAAGGTCCCCCCGACAGGCAACGGCCGGCGCGAATCCTACGCGCACATTCCGATGCCGCGGATGACCAACACCTACATGCTGGGCGGCGACAAGTCGCGCGACGAGATCATCGCGTCGGTCAAGAACGGCATTTACGCGGTCAACATCGGC
This sequence comes from uncultured Streptomycetaceae bacterium, assembly GCA_964593735.1. Taxonomy (GTDB): domain Bacteria; phylum Pseudomonadota; class Gammaproteobacteria; order Burkholderiales; family SG8-41; genus SG8-41. The sequence continues at coordinate 10,994 of CAZQJF010000034.1, forward strand.
GGCGGGCAGGTGGACATCACGAGTGGCAAGTTCGTGTTCACGGTATCCGAGGCTTACATCATCGAGAACGGCAAGCTCGCCTACCCGGTCAAGGGCGCCACCCTGATCGGCAACGGCCCCGACGCGCTCACCCGGGTCGCGATGATCGGCAACGACATGGCGCTCGATCCGGGTGTCGGCACCTGCGGCAAAGACGGGCAGAGCGTGCCGGTCGGCGTGGGCCAGCCTACGCTGCGCATAGACGGTTTGACGGTAGGGGGCACTGTTTGATGAGGCGTGACTGGTGCAGCGTGACTGATACGGCGTGACTGATACGGCGTGACTCGGCCACCGAGGCGAGTTGTCGCCGTCCGCCATGCACCCCTCGTTCGTGCTCTAACTGCGTTTCCGTTCGGCCGCCCGTAGAGCGACGATCCAGGCGTTCGGCTGCGCCCAAGTTGGTCAATGGCCTGAAATCCAGTTTAATTGTGGGATATAATCCATTGATTTGACGGATTTACGTGCAATGCAATACCGGACGGACGACGTACGCATACGCGAGATCAAGGAGCTCGTTCCGCCCACGCACGTGCTGCGCGAGTTTCCCCTCTCGGACAAGGCCGCTGAAACCACCTACGAAACGCGGCACGCCATTCATCGTGTCCTGCACGGAGCCGATGACCGCGCGTTCGTGATCATGGGCCCGTGCTCCATCCATGATGTGAAGTCGGCGAAGGAGTACGCCGGCAGGTTGAAGGAGGCGAAGGACAAACTGTCGGCCGACTTGATCGTCCTCATGCGGGTGTACTTCGAGAAGCCGCGCACGACCGTGGGCTGGAAAGGCCTCATCAACGATCCCAACCTCGACGGGAGCTTCAGCATCAACGAAGGCCTGCGCGTCGGGCGCCAGCTGCTCCTCGACCTGAACGAGATGGGAATGCCGGTCGGCTGCGAGTTTCTCGACATGATCACCCCCCAGTACATTGCGGACATGGTGGCATGGGGCGCGATCGGCGCGCGAACCACCGAAAGCCAGGTGCATCGCGAGCTCGCGTCGGGATTGTCGTGCCCCGTCGGCTTCAAGAACGGCACGGACGGCAATGTGAGGATAGCGGTCGACGCGATCCGTGCCGCGCAGGCGCCGCACCATTTCCTGTCGGTCACCAAAGGCGGTCATACCGCCATCGTTTCCACGAGCGGCAACGAGGATTGCCATATCATCCTGCGCGGCGGATCCCGGCCGAACTACGATGCAGCGAGCGTCGATGCCGCGAGCAAGACGCTGGCGGAAGCCGGCATTCCGGCGCGGCTCATGATCGATTTCAGCCATGGCAACAGCAGCAAGAGCCCCGAGAAGCAGGCCGAGGTGGGCGCCGAGGTTGCGCGCCAGATCGCGAATGGCGACGCGCGCATCATCGGCGTAATGCTCGAGAGCCACCTGAAAGGGGGGCGGCAGGACCTCGTGCCGGGCAAGGAACTGGTTTACGGCGTAAGCATCACCGACGGGTGCCTGGCCTGGGAGGAAAGCCGCAGGGTGCTGGACGTGCTCGCTGACGCGGTGCGGCAGCGGCGCCTGAAGGCGCAAGCGGAGTGAGGCAGGGACCGGCGACTGGCGGCCAGTGACCGGTGACCGGTGACCGGTGACCAGGGCCAATATCGCTGGCGGGTGTTATTACTGATCAATACGAAACCGGGTGACAGTCCGGTTTCGCTCGTGGGATGACGCGAGACCGGACCGAGGAGGTCGGTATGGCGGAAGAGGTGCTGGAATCGTGGGAGCCCGTCCTCGAACAGGGGGGCCTGGGCCACCTGGAGCGGGTCGGCAAGGGCACGACGATCGCCGATGAGATCTACGGTCTGGTCGGAAAATCGCTGTTCTTTGCCGAGTTCTCGCGCGAGGACATCTCGCTGATGGCGGGCTACATGGACGTGTATCGCGCCCAGCCGGGAGAGATCATCATCCGGGAAGGTGACGGCGGCGATTACATGCTGCTCATCGTCGAAGGTTTCGTGGACATCCTGAAGAAGGGCATGCGCCACGAGCAGCAGCACATGACCACCGTGACCCCGGGAATGACGCTGGGCGAGATGTCCATGATCGACGGCGAGCCGCGATTCGCGACCTGCATAGCCACCGAGCCGACGATGCTCGCCGTGCTGCATCGCGATGCCATGGCGAAGATTATCCTCGATCATCCCAGCCTCGGCTCCAAGATCCTGGTGAAGCTGGTTTCCATGCTCTCGGGGCGGCTGCGCCAGACCAGCGCGCGCCTGCTGCAGTACCTCGAGGGCGTATAAGCCGCGCAAA
>CAZQJF010000035.1:0-12889 GCA_964593735.1 uncultured Streptomycetaceae bacterium
CGGTAGAGCAACCGCCTTGTAAGCGGTAGGTCGTCCGTTCAACTCGGACTGTCGGCACCACTTCGGTCGGGGCCTGCAGCGGCCGCGCTTGAAATCCACGGTTCCGGATATATATCCACGCCGCGAAACAAGATGGTGCAAAATAGCGCCGCCGGAGGAATGCATGATCAAGGTTGAAAATCTGACGAAGGCGTTCGGGACCAAGCTGGCGGTGAACGACGTTTCGTTTACCGTCGAGCGCGGCGAGGTCCTGGGTTTCCTGGGACCGAACGGCGCGGGCAAGTCCACCACCATGCGCATGCTGACGGGATTCGTTCCGCCCACGTCGGGAAAGATCACCATAGGCGGGCACGACATGCTGGAGCAGCCCCTGCAGGCGAAGCGGCTGTTCGGCTATCTGCCGGAGAATGCGCCTAGCTACGCCGACATGTCCGTGGGCGGCTTTCTTAATTTCTGCGCCGAGCTGCGCGGGTTGAGGGGCGACGCCAGGAAAAATGCGGTGAACCGCGCCGTCGAGCTCTGTTTTCTTGAAAGCGTGTTCCATCAGAGCATAGACACCCTTTCCAAGGGCTACAAGCACCGCACCTGCCTCGCCCAGGCGCTGATACACGATCCCGACATCCTCATCATGGACGAGCCCACCGACGGGCTCGATCCCAATCAGAAGTACGAGGCCCGCAATCTCATCAAGCGCATGGGCGAGAACAAGGCGATCATCTTTTCCACCCATATCCTCGAGGAAGTCGAGGCGGTGTGCTCGCGCGTCATCATCATCGATCGCGGCAGGATCGTCGCGAACGGTACGCCGCAGGAGCTCAAGGCGCGCTCGCCCGAAGGCCGCCTCGACGAGGTCTTCCGCAGCATCACGCTGCCCGACACCGTGAAGGCGGCGTCCTGATGAACTCCTGGGCCATTATCAGGGCGATCATGAAGCGCGAGCTGAGCGCCTATTTCACTTCACCCATCGCTTACGTGTTCCTGGTGATATTTCTGCTGCTCGCCGGTTTTTTCACCTTTACGGTCGGCAATTTCTTCGAGCGCGGGGAAGCGTCGCTGGTGTCCTTCTTCACGTGGCACCCGTGGCTTTATCTGTTCCTCGTGCCGGCAGTGGGGATGCGGCTGTGGTCCGAGGAACGCCGCCTCGGGACGATGGAGCTGCTCCTGACGATGCCGATCACCACCTGGCACGCGATCGCCGGGAAGTTCCTCGCCTCGTGGCTGTTCCTGGCGCTCGCGCTCGCCCTGACGTTTCCGGTGGTCGTCACGGCCAACTACATGGGCGATCCGGACAACGGCATCATCATCACGGGATACGTGGGCAGCCTGATGCTCGCAGGTTCGTACCTGGCGGTGAGCTGCATGACTTCCGCGATGACGCGCAACCAGGTGATCAGCTTCATCGTCGCGGTGATGATCTGCCTGTTCCTGATACTCGCGGGCTACACGCCTGTCACCGACCTGCTCTCCCGCTGGGCCGACCCGACCGTGGTCGCCACGATCGCGGGGTTCTCCGTCATGACGCATTTCGAAGGTTTTCAGCGCGGCGTGCTCGACGTGCGTGACGTCATCTTCTTCGCTTCGGTGATCGGGTTCGCGTTGTTCACCACCGGGGTGATCGTGCGCAACCAGAGGGCCGGGTAATGCAACGCAGACAGCTCGAAACGCTCCTTTACTCGACTGGCGGCGTGCTTGCGCTCGTCGCGGTGCTCGTCGCATTCAATTTTCTCGCCGGCGTCGTCAATCTTCGCGCCGATCTGACCGAAGGCAGCGTCTACACGCTGTCCTCCGGGACCAAGTCCATCCTGTCGAAGCTGGAGGCGCCGGTGAAGGTCCGGCTCTATTACTCGCAGGGGAGCAGCGCCGTTCCGGTGGGTCTGAAAACGTTCGCGAGCCGCGTGGAGGACCTGCTTGCCGAGTACAAAGCGGCTTCCCGCGGCAAGGTCGTAGTCGAGAAATTCAACCCGGAGCCCGATTCGGACGCCGAGGAATCCGCAACGCTCGACAACGTCGAAGGGCAGATGACCGACACCGGGGAAAAATTCTACCTCGGGCTCTCGGTGTCCTTCCTCGATCAGAAAGCGGCGATTCCCGTGCTCACGCCGGACCGCGAGCGGCTGCTCGAGTACGATCTTACGCGCGCGATCGCCCAGGTGTCCGCGGCCAGGAAGGCGGTCGTCGGGGTGATGAGCGCGCTCCCGGTAACCGGCCAGCCGCTGTCGCCCGTGCTGAAGCAGCAGCCGACCGAGGCCTGGGTGCTGGTGCAGGAGCTCAAGCGCAGCTTCGAGGTGAAGAAGATCGAGTTGAACGTCAAGACCATCCCCGACGAGATCAAGGTGCTGCTGGTGATCCATCCGCGCGATATCCAGGAGGACGCGGAGTACGCGATCGATCAATTCGTGCTGCGAGGCGGAAAACTGATCGCGTTCGTCGATCCCTACGCCTACTTCGACCAGCAGCGCGACATGCAGAATCCCTTCGGCGGCAATCAGGCGGCGCAATCCACGTTCTACCGGTTGTTCAAGGCGTGGGGCGTCGAGGTGGACATGGGGAAGGTGATCGCCGACCTCACGTTCGCGAGCGGTTCGGGACCACGGCTGCTGCCCACTCTGCTCTCGCTCAACAACCAGGCGCTCAACCTGGAAGACGTCGTGACGAGCCAGGTGGGCACGCTGCTCATGCCGTTCGGCGGCGCGTTCAAGGGGAAGCCGGCCGAGGGACTCACCATGACGGCGCTGGCGCACACGTCGAAGAATTCCATGCCGGTGGACCTCATCATCGCCACGCTGTCGGGTGAGCCCTCCACGCGCGGTTTCCAGCCCTCCGGCGAGGAAATGCCGCTCGCGGTGCGCCTCACCGGCAAGTTCAGCACGGCTTTTCCCGAGGGGCGGCCGCAACCCATGGTTCCGCCCTCGAAGGACAAGAAGAAGGACGAGGACAAGAAGCCCGATGCCAAGGCCGAGCCGCACCTCAAGACGACCGCCGCCGAAAACTCGCTCGTGCTGGTCGCGGACGCCGACATGCTCGCCGACGGCGCTGCAGTCGAGGTCCAGGACGTATTCGGCCAGCGCGTGATCGTCCCGCGCAACGGCAATCTCGCGTTCGCGCAAGGGTTGGTCGAGCAGTTCTCCGGCGACAGCGCCTTGATCAGCCTGCGCAGCCGCGCGTCATTCAGCCGGCCGCTCATCGTCATGCGGGAGATGGAAGAGCGCGCCCAGCAGAGCTATCTCGGCAAGATCAAGGAGCTGGAGGACAACCTCAACAAGACGCAGGAAAACCTGCAGGCCCTGCAGAAGACCAAGGGCGGTCCCCAGAGCAGCATCCTGACGGCCGAGCAGCAGGCCGAGCTCGAGAACTTCCGAAAAAAGGCGGCCGAAACGCGCCGCGATCTCAAAGAGCTCCGGAAAAACCTGCGGGTGGACTCGGATCGCCTGGAGTTGTGGACCAAGGTCATCAACATCGGGCTGGTGCCGCTGCTGGTTGCGGTGGCCGGTCTCGTGCTCGCGATGAGTGGGCGCAGGCGGCGCGCAGAGGCGGTATGAATCGCAAGCAATTTCTCATCCTGATTCTCGCGCTGGTCGTGCTCGGCGGAGCCGGCATCGCGCTCGTCTGGCAGGACATCGGCGCCTACCGCGCGAGCGGCGCGAAGATCGGCGCCCGCTTGATGCCGCAGTTCAAGCTGGCGGAAGTCGCGCAAATGCGCCTGCAGGACGCCACGCAGCAGACCACGCTCGTGCGCAAGGAAACGGGTTGGGTCGTGCAGGAGCGCGGCGGCTATCCCGCGAGCTTTCAGCAGATCAGCGATCTCATGCTGAAGCTCGCCGAGCTCAAGGTGACGCAGTCCGACCCGGTCCCGGCCACGCTGTTGGCGCGCGTCGAGTTGAATGACCCCGGGAAGGTTGGAGACCCGGCGCAGCCGCAAAAAACCGGAGATGCGGCCGCGCCGCAGAAGACCGGAGACCCGGCGCAGCCCGCGCCGCAGAAAATTGGAGACACGGCGCAGCCTGCGCCGCGTCGTGGAGAAGGGACCGGCACGTTGATCGAGTTCAAGGATGCCGCCGGCAAGCCCCTCGAACGCCTCATACTCGGCAAGAGGATACTCAAGAAGGATCCGCTGAATCCCCTGCCGAATGCGGTGGACGGCGTGCCCGCCGGGCGCTACGTGCTGCGGCCGGACGCGAAGGACACGGTGGCCGTAGTGGTTTCCGACCCGCTCAACAACGCCGACGCGAATCCCGGCCGTTGGCTGCAGAAGGATTTCTTCAAGGCAGATCGCATCAAGACGCTGACCGTCACTCCTGCCGGGAGCGGCGCGGGCTGGAAGATAACCCGCAACGAGGAATGGGGTCAGTGGAAATTCGCGGCCGGCGGAGGGAATCTTGCGGCGAGCCGCGCGGTCGCCGCGGTCAATGCCCTGAGCTCGATGTCTTTCATCGATGTAGCCATCGACGTCAAGGCGCAGGAACTGGAGAGACCCTACACGGTCGTCGCGGAAACCTTCGACAACCTCGTGTACACGATAAGGATCGCCAAGGGCAAATCGGGTGACGATTACCTCGTCAACGCCAGCGTGTCGGGGGAGCCGCCCGCGAATCGCCCCGTCGAAAAAGACGAGAAGGCGGAGCAGAAAGAGCGCCGCGACAAGGAATTCTTGGAAGCCCGCCAGCGGATGGAGCTGCGCCTGGCCCGCGAGAAGGCGCAGTCCGCGTGGACCTACGTTGTGGCAAAGAAAGACGTGGAGCCGCTGCTGCGGGAACGCGCGGAGCTCATCGCCAGCAGGGACAAGGCCGGGAAAGGGGACAAGGGACCGCCGGGGATGCCGCGGTTTCCGTTTTGAGCGGCGCCTGTCGTGCTACGATTTGTTCATAAGCCATGAAGCTCAAACAGGTCCCGAAGTCCCCCGAATTCCCGCCCGAGAAGAAGTGGGAAATCAAGAAGCGCAAAGGCGGCTACGAATCGGATGTCACGGCGCTGGTCCGGAGCCTGGTGGAAGACGAATCGATCCGCGAAGACCAGCGCTGGGCATGGGAGCGCTGGCGCAATGACGAGAGCAAGCTGAAAAAATGACCCGGCATGACTCGGCGCCCGGGCGGTAACCGCGAGTTACATACTGCTGAGCGGGGCGCCGAGTCATAATAAAAAACGGGAAAGCATATTCGAGGAGAAACCCGAGATGCACACTGAGAAGCCGAGTTACCGCAAGATTCGTGCCGAAACAACTCGTTCATCGCATTTGATTCATCGGGTTTCATTAATGTTGCTGTGCGGCGCGTTGCTTGCGCTCGCGATACCGGTTTCTGCACAGCAACATCAGCAAAACTTTCCGTCGCGGCCCGTGCGCTTCGTCGTGCCCTTCGCGCCTGGCGGCAGCACCGACACGCTCGCGCGCACGATGGGCGTGAAGCTCGCGGACGCGCTCGGCCAGCAGGTGGTGGTGGACAACCGCCCGGGCGGCAACGGCGACATCGGCATGCTGATCGTTGCCAAGGCGCCGCCCGACGGACATACCATCGTGCTCGGCTACATCGCCAACCTCGCCATCTTTCCCAGTTTGTCCGCAAGGATGCCATACGATCCGGTCAAGGACTACGCGCCCATCACGCAGCCGGCTTCCTCGCCCAACGTCATGACGGCGCACCCCTCGGTTCCGGCAAGGACCCTCCAGGAGCTGATTGCGCTCGCGAAGGCAAAGCCCGGACAGCTGAGCTTCGCTTCGACCGGTGTTGCGAGCGTGGGCCACCTGACCGGGGAGCTGCTCAACAATCTTGCCGGCGTGAAGATGACGCACATCCCGTACAAGGGCGGCGGACAGGCGATCATCGATCTCCTGGGCGGGCACGTGCAAGTCATGTTCAGCGGCTTTACCGCGGCGATGCCTCACATCAAGAGCGGAAAGATTCGCGCCCTGGCAATCACGGGCGCCAAGCGCTCACCCGCGCTGGCGGATGTTCCGACGATAGCGGAGCAGGGATTCCCGGGGGTCGAGGCCACAGCGTGGTACGGCGTGCTCGCGCCCGCGAACACGCCGAAGCCCGTGATCACGCGGCTGCACGGCGAGCTCGTCAGGATCCTGAAACTCCCCGATGTCGCGCAGCGACTGGACGGTCTCGGCTTCGAGATCGTGGGCTCCACGCCGGAGGAGTTCGGGGCTTACATCAAGACTGAAATCAGGAAGTGGGAGAAGGTGGTCCGGGCTTCGGGAGCGAAGGCCGATTAGCAGTGGTCTCAAAAACATATTTTGAGCCACAGATAAACACAGATGAACACACAGATAACCACCAAATCGGAAATGCATTAGCCACGGAATCACACGGAAAACACGGAAACAGTGGCAAGAGCATCTTGAATTATCCGTGTACTTCCGTGTGTTTCCGTGGCTGAATAGATCTTGATCCTGGATTTTGATGTTATCCGTGTTTATCTGTGTGTATCTGTGGCTAACCCCCGCGTTTTCTGGAAAAACGTGACGGGCTGACGAGATCGAAACCGCGCAGGCGGGGTCCAACTCCCAGGCGCCAGGTCCGAGCAGGGCCGGATGGCGTTATGACAGGAGGCTGAAGTGGACACAAAACAGATAGTTGCCATTGTCCTTATCGCCCTGGGCGTGCTGGGACTGGTGTACGGCGGTTTCAGCTATACCAAGGACAAGCAGGAAGCGAAAATCGGTCCGTTGCGCTTTTCCATCACGGAAAAGGAAACCGTCAACGTCCCGGTGTGGGCCGGGGTGGGCGCGATAGGGATAGGCGTCATCCTGCTGGTCGCGGGTCGCAAGCGCTAAGCCCGCACGCATCACACGGAAGACGGCTGAGGCTGCTGCAGCAGCGTCTCGTCGGTCGACTGCGGAGCGTGCGGGCTTAAATGGGTTTCCGGCAAGAAAACTGTTTTACTCAGAGGCCGCCGCGCGTTCAGAAGACACTTCACCGTACCCGGGTGGGGTCCCAGGAAGTGCGCAGGTCGGCGTGCAGCGCATCGAGCTCGGCCATATCACGGTCGTCGAGCGTGAAATCGAAGAGATCGGCGTTCTCCTCGATGCGCGCCGGCTGTGCCGACTTGGGTATGACCACCACCTGGTGCTGCAACGCCCAGCGCAGGAGCACCTGGGCGGCCGTCTTGCCGTGCCGGCGCGCAACCGCGCGTATCACCGGATCGCCCAGTTTCTCGCCTTGGGTGAGCGGGCAATAGGCTTCGATCTGGATGCCATGCGAGCTGCAGAAATCGAGCAGCTCGCGCTGGTACAAGAAGGGACTGAACTCGACCTGGTTCACCGCCGGAATGACGCCCGAATGCGCCTCCGGGTTCGCCATGAGCTCCTCGAGATGCGCAATCGTGTAGTTGCTCACGCCGATCGAGCGGCACTTGCCTTGCTTGCGCAATTCCACGAGCGCGCGCCAGGAGTCCAGGCGTCTGCCCGGCTCCGGCCAGTGGATCAGGTAGAGGTCGATGTAGTCCAGCTTGAGCTTTGCGAGACTCTTGTCGCACGCCTTGATCGCCGAGGCGTAACCCTGGTCGCTGTTCCACAGCTTGGTGACCACGAATACCTGCTCGCGCGCGATCCCGCTCTCGCGCACGGCGCGCCCCACGTCCTCCTCATTGCCGTAGAGCGCCGCGGTGTCGATGTGGCGGTAACCGACCGAAAGCGCGTGCGTAACCGCGCGCAGGCACGGCTTACCCGCGGGGATGCGGTACACACCGAGGCCAACCCAGGGTATGCCGTTGCCGTCGTTCAGCGGAGCACGCGCCGCCAGTGAATCGGCCCCCGGTGCGCTATCACCTTGAGGAATAGGAGATTTCATCGATGAGGAAAAGTCACGCGGGCGGTATGGCACGCCCCGTTCTGCTCCCTGGGAATCCAAGTTCAGTTTTGCCGTGCGCCACGTTCCCTCGGAAACCGTGACGCCGTCCCACGCACGGCAAAACTAGGCGGGCGTGAACATCGGCACCGATGCGCCGCCTGCGCTCTTCTTGAAAGTCACCTTCACTGCCTGCCCTATGCGCACGTCGTCGAGGTCGCAATCGACGATATTGGTCATCACCGACACACCCTCGTCGAGGGTGACGTAAGCGATGCAATAGGGGATGGGGCCGGCACGCCGCGTGATGCTGTAGGTGTAGATCTTGCCGGTGCCCTTCGCTTCCTGCCAGGACACCTTGTCGCTCAGGCAGAACGGGCAGATTCCCCTGGGGTAGTGGTGGACCTCGCCGCAATCGGCGCACTTCTTCAAGAGCAGCTTGCCTTGCGCCGCGGCCTCGTAGTAGTGCTCGTCGCCGATGTTCATCACCGGGTCGGCGATCGGACGCTCTTTGTAGGGTGTGGCCATGTCGTTTACTCCCTTTCCATGATTACGGTCGCAGCGCCATGCCGGGTTGCCAGCGAACCGCCGGTGCCGTGCGCGAGCGCGATGTCGCAATTCCTGACCTGGACCGCCGGGTGGGCCTCGCCGCGCAACTGCCGCACCGCCTCGATGACCTTGGTCATCCCCCCGCGATTCGCGGGGTGGTTGTTGCACAGCCCGCCGCCGTCCGTGTTGAACGGCAGCTTGCCGGTCCCTGAAATCAGGTTGCCGTCGGACACGAATTTTCCGCCTTCACCCTTCTTGCAGAATCCGAGATCTTCGATCTGAATGACCACGGTGATGGTGAAGCTGTCGTAGATCGACGCGTACTTGACATCGGCGGGCTTCAGCTTCGCCTCCTCGAAGGCGCGCGGGCCCGACCACGCGGCGCCGGTGTAGCTCAAATCGATCTTCCCGCCCATCTGATGCTTCGGCGCCTCCGCCGCACCGCGTAGCTTCACCAGCGGGCGCTTGAGCTTTTTCGCGACTTCGGGCCGCGCGAGGATGAGCGCCCCGCCGCCGTCGCTCACGACGCAGCAGTCGAGGCGGTGCAGGGGATCGGAGATCATCGGCGAGTCGAGCACCTCCTTCACCGTGACGACGTCGCGCAGCATGGCATTGGGATTGTGCTGCGCGTGGTGGGAAGCCGCCACCTTGACCCACGCGAACTGCTCGCTGGTGGTGCCGAACTGGTGCATGTGGCGCATGGCTACCATGGCGTACATGTTGACCGTGACCGGGCCGAAGGGAAGCTCGAAGGCTTCGTCCGGTACGCCAGTACCGCGGCTGCGCACTACCGTTCCCGAGGAGCCCTCCGAACGGGGACGCCCAGCCAGCGTGACGAGCGCAATGTCGCATTTGCCCATGGCGATTGCCTGGGCAGCGTGATTGACGTGGATCAGGTAGGACGATCCGCCGCTGTCCGTGGAGTCCATGTGGCGCAGCTTCAACCCCATGTAGTTCGCCATGTTCAACGCGCCGGTGCCCGGCGCATCGCCGGCGCAGAAGTAGCCGTCGATGTCGTTCTTCGTGAGCCCGGCATCCTTGATTGCGCCCGCGGCGCACTCGGCGTGCAATTGAGCGACCGACTTGTCGGGAGCTTTGCGCGTGGGGTGCTCGAACGCGCCCACAATGTAGGCTTTTCCGTTGATGCTCATGTATTGGTCTTTCGTTCTTTGCGGATCGGGGCCCTGATTCTGCCACAAGTCCGCGTGACAAAACCGTCAGGGCTGCGCGGGGATGGCATGATTGGAAATCACCTCCAGCACGAGCTTGCGGCCGGCGGCCAATACCTCGGTGCGCACTACCGCGACGTTGCGCCCGGTCTGCAGGAGCGTGGAACGCGTTGTCAGGGCCTTGCCCTGGCCGGGGCTGATGTACCACGCGGATGCGCCGGTCAGCAGCGGATGCTCGGGCGCCGCCGCGACGGCGGTCGCCAGCGCGATGTGCATGGTCAGGCCCCCCTGGACGTGGCCGACGCGGTTTCCCAGGTGCATCCCCAGCGCTACGCGCGATGCCGCCCCGTCGGGGGTGGCGCGCACTGCGGGCGACCACAAGTGATGCAGGATCCCTTCCGCACCCGCCGTGCGTACTGCCTGCTCGACGCGGCGCATGACCTTCTTTTCCTCCGGGTCGAGATCGGCGCGCGACACCACCGGGTACTCCGGCGGCTCCTTGCTCTCCCAGGGCAGCGCGGCGAGCGTGCGGCCTTCCGGCGTCGGCGCCGATACCCACGTGCCCGACATGCGGATCACCTCGACGCCGTTCGCCGTCACGGTGCCGGTCGCCATGGCTTGCGGAAGAGCGGTTCGCGTGGAGAAACCATCCGAGCGTCCCTCCGCCGTCAGCGTCCCGTGCGCCGGCGCGCCGGTGAAATCGTAACGCAACAGCAGCGTCGCCGTGCGCTGCGCCGGGTCCACGTAGCTCCGGATCGCCGCTGCCAGCACCATATCGGCGAAGAACGACACGGCGGCCGGATCGACCGTGCCCTGGTCGTCGGTGCAATGCGCCCCGGCGGGGAGGTCGAACACAACGCCGCCGGTGTCGAAACGGCGGCATTGCAGGTCAAGGAACAGCCCGGCGAAGTTGTAGCCGGGAATACGGTTGCGCCCGAGCGCCAGCAGGGCGCGCTTGCGAATATCGTCTGCGTCAGAAGGATTCACGTTTGCTTTTTGTTGTAGTAAAGAAAGAAAGGGTGGACTTGTGGGGTGCAGGTCAGAAAGCGTTGCCGTCAAGCAGCATGATGGCTCACCGTTTCCAGGACGGGGGCGCCGTCCGCCCGCTTGATCTCGGTGCGCACCACCGCGATGCTGCGGCCGGCGTGGACCACCTTCGAGCGCACCGTGAGCCGCGTGCCGCGCCCGCCGCCGATGAACCAGGCCGACAGGCTGGAAAGCTGCTTATGACGCGGCGCCGCGACCTGCGCGGTGGCGGCGGCGATCCCGAACAGCAACCCTCCCTGCACGTCTCCGGTGCGGTTGCCGAACTGCGCGCCCAGGGGAACGTCGCAGCGCGCGCCGCCGCGCGCCGGCCGCGGCAGCACGCTCCAGAAATGCTCGATGAAAGCGCGCCGGCTGTCAGCGCGGCTCAAAGCGATATCGCATGCTCCGAGGACCTTGCGTTCACCGGCGTCCAGCTCTTCAATTCTGAGCGGCTCGAGATCGCCCACGCGCGCGCGCTGCCCCGGGTGGGCACCGGACTTCGCGCCGGGCGGCAGCGGCAGATGGATGAACGCGCTCGTCGCGTGGCACACCGTCTTGCCGCCCGAGGAGACGGCCGCGCGCAGGACGGCCTGCCGGACGCCCTCACCGGTGGTGTGGCCTTCGTGCCTGGCGGTGGCGAACAAGCTGCCGCAAATCGGCTGCCCGGTGAACTGCGCGTGCAGTTGCACGGTCGCCTGGTGCCATCCGGCCGGACACTTCAGGCGCGAGGTGACGGCAACAGCGGTATCGAGCAGCACGCCGAAGGCGGCGGGATTGAGACTGCCGTCGGCATTGGTGCTCTGGGGGCCGGCGGGCATCGTGCCCTCGATGTGGTCCTCGCCGATGACCGGCCAATCGATGTTCAGGAAATAACCCGGAAAGTGAAAACCCCGCGCGCGCATGCCGGCGAGCCCCAGCAGTACCTGCCGGTAGATCGTTGCAGCGTCGGGATGCAGGGACGGTTTGTTCTTGCGCGCTGCCTGTTGCGCCATCACGGTTTCTTCGTATGCCGGTTGAGCGGCAAGCCTGCCGTCCGCCGCGAACCGGCGGACTGGACCGGGCGCCTTGCGTCCCGGACAGGTCGGCATTGTAGGGGAATCGCGCCGATTCCGCGATGCATCCGGCTACAATTCGGACGTGACCATCACCACCGTCCTGCTGATCGTTTTATGCAACATGATGAGCTTCCGCGCGAGCAAGGTGCTCGCGTCGTTGTTCGCGATCGAGCTTGGCGCTTCCCAGTTCTACATCGGGCTCATGATCGCCATGTATTCGCTGCTTCCCGCGCTGCTGGCTGTCTACGCCGGCAAGCTTTCCGACCGTCTGGGGGTGCGTCTGCCCATGCTCGCCGGCTCGCTCGGGGTGGCCACCGGACTGCTGCTGCCGTGGCTCAACCCCACGCTTCCCGCGCTTTACGGATCAGCGGCGCTGATCGGGGCTTCGCACATGCTGTACAACGTGGCGACCCAGAACCTCGTGGGCTCGATCGGGGGACCCGGCGCCCATACCCGCAATTTCAGCAACTACGCGCTCGCCATGGCGATCGGTTCCTCGGTCGGCCCGCTGGGCGCCGGATTTTCCATAGACTATTTCGGCCACGTGGCGAGCTATCTCTACTTCGCGGCGCTGCCGCTGGTTCCGGCGCTGATCCTGGCGGGATCGAGCAACGTCAGCCTCGGGCCCAGAAAAAAAACGGAGGAGGAGCGGGCCGTGCTGGTATCCAGCCTGCTGGCCAATCCCGTCCTGCGCCGCACGCTGATCGGCGGCGCAGTGGCGACGACCGGCCAGGACCTGTTCCAGTTCTACATGCCGATCTACGGCCACGACGCCGGCCTGTCGGCCTCGGCGATCGGCGTGGTGCTCGCCATGTCGGGTATCGCGGCCTTCGTCGTGCGCATATGGCTGCCGGCGCTGGTGAAGCGCTGGGGGCCGGACGCGGTGTTCACCGCCTCGCTTTTCGTTTCCGCCGCGGCGTTCCTGCTGGTGCCGCTGTTTACCGACGTGGTCTCGCTGGCGGCGGTCGCGCTCGTGCTCGGGCTCGGCATGGGCTGCGCCCAGCCGGTAACGCTGATGCTGATCTTCAGCCGCGCGCCGGAGGGGCGATCGGGTGAGGCGCTGGGTGTGCGCGTCACCATCAACCAGTTCACCCACATCGTGGTGCCGATCATGTTCGGCACGCTCGGCTCCGCGTTTGGCATCGCGCCGGTGTTCCTCATCAACTCCCTGATCATGGCCGGCGGCGGCTACCTCAATCGCGAGCGCAAAAAATGAACGATGTTCGTCGAAATTCGCCGAGGGCCGCGCGATGGACCAGACGGGTCGGGTTTCATCTGCGTCCTTCGATCACGTTCATTTTTT
>CAZQJF010000036.1:0-12730 GCA_964593735.1 uncultured Streptomycetaceae bacterium
AGAATGCCGGTTCGCCGTCTGCGCCGACAGCCGGGTCGTCCACTTGCGACTTGGGAGCCGCGTACGGATTGTATGCGCTCTGATCGGGTGATTCGGTTGTCATATCGATGCTCCTGCTTATCTTTGCTTATTGTTGCTTATTGGGTCAGTGTAACTTTTCCGTGGCGGCCGCGCTGAATAGGTGAATAGCTCATCCCTTGTAGTTGAAGCGCGTGCCGGCGGGGAAGCGCAGGCCGAAGTTCTCTGCCAGGATCGCGAGAAGCTCCCCGTCATCCGCGAGCGCGCGGGTCTCCACGTCCCCGCCGCGATCCACCGTGAACTCGCGATTGCGGAGCAGGTACCGCGCCTTGGGTGTCGGCAGTTGCGCCGTCAGTGTCTGCACGAACCGCGACTCGGGATGCGTGGACACGTAGTAATTGGCCATCTCGAAATCGGCGAACTCCTGCGGCTCCAGCGAGAACGCATAGAGGTCGGTCCATGCGCGATTCTGCTGCATCTGGACCAGCCACCGGCCGGATTCCTCGACAGCGCGGTAGCGCCAGCGGAACTGCTGCGAATCATGACCGGAGAGCAGGGGCAGCGGCAGCAGCAGCCCTGCCAGCCCGTAGCCGACGTCGGCGATCCAGGACGCGCCATCCGCCTCGACGAGGAGCAGCATGTGCGTGCGGGGAAGCACGCGCTGCGCGCGGTAACGCACGCGGCCCGCCAGTTGCCTGACCGGAAATCCGACCGCCTCCAGCGCGGCGGAGAACAGGAGGTTCTGTTCGAAGCAATAGCCGCCGCGCTCGCCCGCAACGAGCTTCTCCTGCAGACTGGCGGCATCGAGGCGGATAGCCCGGCCGAGGAGCACGTCGAGGTTTTCGAACGGGATGCGCGCCGCGTGCGCCAGGTGCAGCGCTTCGAGCGTCGCATGGTCCGGCCGCGGCGTGCCGGTGTAGCCGATGCGCTTCAGATACGAGGGAAGATCAAACACGATCAGCCGCAGAGCCGGATTGCTTTTCCTTCATGGCGCATTCCCCGTAACCGCTACACTAACGGGCAGCTCTCCACTCCGAGACATCCGTTGCGATGAGCAGAAGTTCCCTTGTGTCCTACCCTAGCCGACGTCGATGGTGACGCCGGGGCGCATCAGGTTTCCGCGGTTCATCTTCTCGATCTGGGTCGAAGCCTCGGCCGTGATGCGGTCGAGCTCGACTACGCTCTGCGCCATCTGCGGCAGGGCGTTCATGCGGAACGTGGCGATATCGTCCATCGCGATCTTGATGTCCGTGAACGCCTGCTTCAGCTGGTCTATCTCGATCATCGACGAGCTCGCCTGCTTGTGTATCTGCGCGCCCTGGGTTTTCAGGCGCTCGGCCGTGCCCGCGATGAGGTCGCCGGTGGTCTTGTTGACCGACTCGATTTTCTCCAGGACGTTTTTCTGGTTCGCGAGCGCGATGGCAAGTGTCGCCCCGACGTTGAGCGCGGACACCGTCACGTGCAGCGTGCGGTTGACGCCGCGCACCAGCTCCTTGTTGTTGCGGATGATGCCCTCGGTGACGAGCACGCCCTGCTGGTTCACCGCGAGCTGCTGCTGCAGATCGATGATGCGCTGGCGCAGCGGAAACAGCAGCTCCTCGCCGACGAATTTTTGCTGCTCCGAGCCGAGGGTCATTTCCTTCAGCTTCGCGTCGAGCTTCTGGTCGATGCGCTGCGCGAGCCGTATCGCCTTCTCGAATTTTCCGGTCAGCTCGTACATCCCTTTCTGGTCATCCACGAGGTTGACGTTGTCCCGGGTGAGCTGGTCGCGTCCGACCTCGAGCGAGCGCACGATCGCCGCGATCACGGTCTGCGCACTCTCGTACTTGGTGAAGTAGCGCTTGAGCGGCGTGCCGACGCCCGGCAGGTGCCCGAGCATCCGCGAGAACCAGCCCGGGTCGAGATCGAACCGGGCGGGATCGAGATCCTCGACCTGCAGCTTCAGGTCGATCAGGGATTTCGCCACTTCGCCGCCGTCGCCTTCGTCCTTGGCGATCTTGCCGATCTGCTGCTTGAGAATCTCGCTCTTCTTCGCGGCCTGCTTCTGGAGGTCGAGACCCATGCTCTCGGCGGCCGACGCGTAGTCCTTGCGGGCCGCGAAATCCTTAGGGTCGATCGCGAGCAGGGCCGCGACGAACTGGTCGGCCTTGGCGTCGAGCTCGCGGTCGGCCGCTGGCGCGGGCGCCGCGGCGGAGGCGCCGGCGCCGAGATCGCGCTTGATCTCCTCCATGGTCGCGACCTGCAGCGGGGCGGCGAGGGCCTGTGGGGACGGGGTTCCGTTGCTCATGTTTCCTCCTTCAGTGGACCAGTTTAGTCGAGAGTCAGGCGGGGCGCGTGCGGGAGCGGCCGTCTTCCTCCGGCGTCAGGGTCTGGAAAGCGTCGGGATGCTTCAGATTGAATTCACGCACGTGCCGCAGGTAGGCGGGGTCGAAGCCCTCCTGGCGGATCTGCAGCACCAGGGCGTTGAACTCGGGCGACGACTTGACCACGGTCGGCATGGCGCGCCGGGGCAGGGCATGATCCCCGACGATCTTCGCGCCGCGCGCGGGGCCCGCAGCGGGGCCGCGGTCGTCGGTGTAATACTGCGACAGCACGACCACGCGCGTACCCAGGTAGGCGGCTTCCTCCAGGTCATGGGTGACGAAGAACACGGTCATGCGGTACGCCTCCCAGAGCTGGAGCAGCAGTACCTGCATTTCTTCGCGCATGCCGGGATCCAGGGCGCCGAAAGGCTCGTCCATGAGTACGATGCGCGGCCGCTTGATCAGCGTCTGGGCGATCGCGACGCGCTGCTGCATGCCGCCCGAGAGTTCATGGGGGTACTTGTCCGCGTGCTCGTCGATGCGCGCGCGCCGGAGCAGCTCCATCGCCTCGTCGCGGTGGACCGCGGCCGCTGAGCGGCGGCGGTAAATCGGGTACTCGAGCACCTTGCCCAGCAGCACGTTCTCCAGGGCCGTCAGGTGGGGATACAACGAATACTTCTGGTAGACGATGCCCCGGCTGGCGTCGGGTAGGCCCGCGGGCTCGCCGTCGATCAGCACAATGCCGTCGGTCGCCTGCTCCTGCCCCACCACTATCCGCAACAACGTCGATTTCCCGCAGCCGCTGGGTCCCACCACGGTGCACAGCTCGCCCGCGGCGACCGAGAGGTCGATATTGTCGAGCACCGTGCGCGCACCGTAGCGCTTGTACACGTTTTCGACGTGCAGCCGTGGTGGTTTCTCATCCGTTTGCATGGCTGGAAGAGTTCTCAAAACCCGATTTGAGCCACAGATAAACACAGATGAACACAGATAAAACCAAAAGCGAAATTGGCCACGGAATCACACGGCTCTAGTTGTTGTACCAGCGATAGCGCCGCTGCAGTATCCGCCTGAGCGACCAGTCCAGGGTAAAGCCGATGAGCGTGATCCACAGCACGTAGGGAATGATCACATCCATCGCGAGATAGCGCCGCACCAGGAAGATCCGGTAGCCCAGGCCGTCGGTCGACGCGATGGCTTCGGCCGCGATCAGAAAGAGCCATCCGCCGCCGAGCGACAGCCTTATCGTATCGATCAACCGGGGCATGACCTGCGGCAGCACGATCCGGTAGACGAGCTGTAGTTCTCCCGCCCCGAGCGTGAAAGCCTTCGTGAGCTGCTCGCGCGGCATGGCTTTGACCGTCCCGTAGATGTCCCGGGTGATCAGGGGAAACGTGCCGAGGAAGATCAACATCACCTTGGCGAGTTCGTCCACCCCGAAAGTGATGAACAGTATGGGCAGCACGGCGAGCGGCGGGACAATGGAAACGAACGTGACGATCGCATTCAACGTGATCCCCATGCCCGGGAACAGCCCCATGTTGATGCCGAGCAGCAACCCGGTCACCGCGGCGAGTCCGATTCCGAGCGCCAGCCGCTTCAGGCTCGACAACGTGTCCTGCAGCATCACGTACTCGTCGCTGCGTGGGTCGCGCGTGAACGCAAGGCGATCCACGGCGTCCACCATCTGCGCAAAGGACGGCAGTATCTTGTCGTCCGGATTCTCGGCGCGACGCACGTGCGAAGCCGCGAGGTACACCACGATCAGGAGCACGAACGGGGCGATCGCGAGGAATCGCCCCACCCATGGCGAAGGAGAAGCGTGTACCCCGAAGAATGCCGGCAGGCGCATCGTCGAGCTCGTCAGGTCCTAATTGACCACAGAGGCACAGAGCTCTGTGTCTCTGTGGTTGTATTGCTTTTTCATAGCTTTCCATCCGCGGCAAGCTGCATGTAGCCGGCGTCGAAGCGCAGCTTCACGTTCTTGGGATTGCCGAGCGTGCTGCCATCCGGAAAGGCGATGCCCACGGCGTCCTTGGTGCGGGCGCCCTGCCCGAACAACCCTTTTTCGAAGGAGAACGTGCGAACGAACTCCATCGTTTCTCTGAGCTTGGGACTCTTCGCAAACGTTGCGGCGTCGGCGGCCTTGTAGAACATCGAGGTCGCTTTCAGTTGCGCCTCGAATTCCGCGACCGTGCCGCCGGCCTTCGTCGCCATGAACGCGATCGCGTCCTTGGCCGGCTTGCCCGGGCCGGACATGACGGCCATGGTTTCGAACCAGGCGCCGGTCAGCGCCTTCTTCAGCGCATCGGGCGCGTCGCTCCTGACCACCATCATGTCGATGATTTCGCCCGGGATCTTCGATGAATCGAAAACCATGGACACGCCCTTGCCGCTGCGCACCTTCAGCAGCATGGGATTCCAGGTCACCGCCGCCCCGGTCTTCTCGGCGAGGAAGAGGGAGGCGATGTCGGCATCGCTGGTATTGACGAGCGTGACCTCTTTTTCGGTCATGCCGTTCATCGAGAGTGCCCGGGAGAGGAGGTAATGCGAGACGGAGAGCTGGACGAGCTTGATCTTCTGGCCCTTCAGGTCCTTCACCGTCTTCCCTTTCTTGGTGACGATGCCGTCGTTGCCGTTGGAGAAATCCCCGACGATGAGGGCCGTGCTGTCCACGCCGCCGACGGCAGGTATCGTCAGCACGTCCATGTTGGTCATGGCGCACGCCTGGTATTTGCCCGCCGTGTAGAGGTTGACGGATTCGACGTAGTCATTGACGAGCGTGAGACGGATGCCGATGCCGTACTTGGCGCCCCACTTCTTGAGCAGCCCCTTCTCGTCGGCGTAGGCCCACGGCTCCCACCCGGTGTAGTGCGACCAGCATACGTCGTAGGTCTTGCCGGCAGGCTTCTGAGCGTATGCGGTGTGCGTAGCGAACGTGGCGATCAGGATAAGCAGCGGTACGAGCTTGCGCATGTCATCTCCTTTTGTCGATCATTGCTAAACCGGATGCGCATCAGCATCGCATCCCATGATATAAGGATTGTGTGGGGGATAGTGCCCGCACAATCCTAAGCCGAAAGCTTCTTCGCCCGCTGCGCGAGCAATTCCAGCTCGCGCATCGCGCTGTCGAGATCCACCGACGTCTGCGACTTCACGCCCTTGATTTCCGCAATTGCGGCATTGACGCGGTCGAATTCGGTGATCGCGTTCTCATTGAAAGTGAGCAGCGTATTGACCGAATCGAGCTGGGAGTCGCGCAGGCTCATGCGATCCTTCAGCGTGCGCAGTTCCTCCTCATCGGCGGGCGCCAGCGACTTCTGGCGCCGCGTCGCGTTCAGCCTCTCCTCGTAATACTTCGGCTCGATCGCGCACGCGCTTTGCAGCCGGGCGGCTATGCCATCCAGCGTGTCGAGCACCGCGAGAAACGCCTGCTCGCCGGCGACGAAGTAGCGGCTGTAGGTCAGCTCGGTCGGCTCGAACTTCCCGCCGAGCAGGTTCTGCATCGTCTCGAAACGCGTGCGCACCATGCGGAATTGCTTGAGCGCCTGGTCGGTGGGGGTCTTGCATCCCTCGAGCGAGGCGGATTCCTTCAGCCGGGACTCCAGGTCCGTGATCATCCCGGCGCGCTTGGCGCTCAACCGTTCGTGGAGCTCCCGGTAGTGCTGCGCGGCGACCGAATCCGGACGCACGAGCACCTGTGTGACGAGATGACCGAGACCTACGCCGAGTCCCGCGACGGCGGCCGCGACCGCCACCGTGACCGGGCCGAAGAGACCGATCCCGACGGCCCCCAGCACGCCAACCGCCGTGGGATACAGGGTGAGCGGGTGCTGCAGGGTGCGGGCGAGCACCACGCGTTTCATGCTTGCGGGTTTCTCGCTCATCACTCAGTTATCAGTAAGCTTCGGAGGCAAGGTACAGCTCCACCCGCGGGAGCCGGTACTGGTATGTCCGGTCGCTCTCACCGGGCGCGCGGGCAAGCGGCCGCTCGCCGCCGTAACCGACGGCGCGCAGGCGCCCCTCGTCGATATTGTGAGTGACCATGAGATAGCGTTTCACGGCGTCGGCGCGCTCGAAAGACAGCGCGCGGTTCGACGCCACGTCCCCGCGCGTGCCGGTGTGCCCCCGTACTACGACGCGAAAGTTGGGGTAGTGGGCAAGGTTCTGGGCTGCGTTGTCGAGCTCGACTTTCCCGTCGTGGCTCAGGTCCGACGTGCCGCTCGCGAAGGTGATGGGGCGGACTTTGAGCGTGCCGACTTCGGACAGCTTGTCCCACTGTTCGTCGTTCAACAAGGAGAAGGCGCGGCCTCCGGACCCCTCCGCCGACGCGCTATCGGTTCCGCCGCCCAGGCCGGTCGTGTAGAGCTCCTCGATGTACCGCTTGTGCTGCAGCCGGTAGGGGTCGCGCTCGGGGATCGGATTCTCGCGAAAATCGCCGCTGTCCACGAGGATCTGCGCCGTGGCTTCGAGCGTTTCGATCAGGCCCTCGCCGCCGGAGCGCCCGCTGGCGCCGATACCGAACCAGTCGCGCGCATTCTCGGAGAGGGTCGTCCAGCGCACGCCCTTCAGCATCGCGGCGACTTGGCTGTCATTCATGCGAGTCGCGCTCTTCACTTCGGCCGCCAGCGCTTCCGGCTGGTCCCGGAAATGCCTGAGGGCGCGGAAGTAGTACGAAAGCAGCAGCTTTACCACCTCGGGATGGTCGCGCGAAAACTCGCGATTCACGGTCAGCACGTCGACGATGAGCCGGCGCGTATTCTCGGTGCCGAGTATGCGGTGCGCTCCGGGTTCGCTCAATGCCCGCGACACGTCGGGTTCCCACAGGACCGCCGCGTCCACTTTGGCCTCGCGCAGCAGCTTGAGGGCATCCGACGAGCTCTTCACGGGAACGCGCCACGCGCCCTGACGGTTGCGCAGCGGAGGAACGTCGAAATGCACCGCGATGGATTTCAGCAGATGCTCGCTGGGAGACCCTGCCGTGAAAGCGATCCGATAATCGGTCTTGGATTTGAGATCGTCCAGGCTCGCGAGGCGGTCCTTGCGCGCGACGATCGCATCGCCGCCGCTCGATTCGTCTATCACCATGATGACCGAGGCCGGAAATTTCTCCTTGCCGCCGTGCAGCAGGAAAGCGTCAACGGTCATCACCGCGAATTCGAGCTCGCCCTGCCGCAGGCGTTTCATGCGCGCGGCGTAATCCGCGTTGTCGTCGGCGCATTGCACGCGATAGCCGGCGCCCTGCATCCGCGTTCGCAGCTCCCTGCTGCACAAGGGCAGGTAGCCTACCCAGTTGTCCACGCCTATCCTCACGGTTGTCGTCACGCCGCTCGCATCCGACGTGCTGCGGTCAGCGCGTTCGGCGAGCCAGTTGCGCCCGAAATATGCGCCGATGAGCAGGATGACGCCGGTTGCGAGTATCGCGATGAAGGCCTTGACGTTGCGATTCATCGGGTCCCGGTGAACCTGTCGGCCGTGAATGCAGGGGCCTCGGCGAGCGCCGCCTCGAGCCCGCGTTCGAGGCTTGCGCGGTCGTTTGCCGCCTTGTACACGGTCCGGCCCGCCTGGTTCAGCGAGTGATTGGAGCTGATGCAGAAGCCGATGGTGTGGACGACGATCGGAGACCGGGCCAGTATGTCGTTCACGACAGCTCGTGGATCCTGGCCGGAGCTCGCTTCGCCGTCCGTGACCACGATCAGGTTGTATTCCCCGTAGCCGAGCTGGCGGCGCGCCTGGTCTTCCATGCGCTGGCGCGCGAGTGCGATGGCTGCACGCAGCGGAGTGCCGCCCGAAGGGGTCGTCGCCTGGACCTGCTGCAGGAAGGCCGCCCGGTTGTCGGTAGCGAGGGGGACGCGCTCCTGCACGCCGCGGCTGTCGAATACCGCCAGGCCCAGGTTCGCGTTGCGCGGCACGGCCTTCGAGAAGGCGTCCAGGGCCGCCTTCGCCTGGTCCATCTTTCTGCCGTCACCCATGCAGGCCCGCTCGCTCATGCTGCCCGAGCCGTCCAGCACCACGTAGAAATTGCGCGCGGTGAGATCCTGCGCTACCCGGTCGACCTTGGCGGGTGGCGGCCACGGCAGGCCAGCAGCCGCGGCAGCCATGCCTATGAAGCACGCCGCCAGCCCAACTAGTCGCATTACACGGGTCGAATTTCTCTTCCTGGAGGCAGCTTCTGGCGTATTTCCCCCGGCAGTCTCATGTAAGGATTGTGTCGGCACGAAGTCCGGCACAATCCTACTAGTTGGGTTTGAAGACATTTTCCTCTGCCTCCACCTGGATGATCCGGAACTCGACCCGCATGTTCCCCAGCCACTGGGCCTCGCTCGCGGGCGCGCACGGATCGGTGCCGCACATGCCGCTTTTCGGGCGGTCGATGCCGTGGCCGATGACCGCGAGCTGCGATGGGTCGAGGCGCACGCCTTTCTGCTTCGCGTACTCGACGACGCTGTCCCGCACCGCGTTGGCGCGCGTCAGGCTCAGGTTCTTCGCGGACTGGCGTATGCGGCCCAGGACCAGCTCGGTCTCGCCCTGCTTCTTGGTGCGCACGTAGGCAAGCGGATCGGCGTGGCCTTCCACGGTGATGACCGCCCCGCCGTAGGTCGCGGCGAGGTTGATCGCCCGGTCGAACTCCTTGCCGTACTCGCCCGCCGGGAACGTGTTCTGGTTCGGCTTGAACTGCACCGCGAAATTGAAGAGCTGGCCCTCGCCGAGCTTGTCGGACTGCGCGCGGCGGGTCACGACCTGGCTCACGGCCGGCGCGTCGAACCGCGGCGCCTCCACCCCGGTGGTATTTCGCAGGCCGGCCTTGAACGCGTTGTAGTCCCAGCGCGCGTGGGTGTAGGGGGCCGCTTTCGAGCGCAGGCCGGCCGCGACCAGCGCCTCATCGATCTCGGCGCCGAGCGCATTGAAGTTGCGGGGATCCTTCGGGTCGCCGAAGAACTTCACGTTGCCGCGCCAGCCCGCGAAATTCGCGTCGCCGTACATGCCCTCCGTATCCTGCACCGCGTCCGCGCTGTCGAGCAGCAGCCTGGCCGCGGCCGAGATCGTCGCGCGGTACTCGGGGGTTCCCTTCTTCTTCATGAGATTGGCGAGTTCCTCTTCGGCGAGCATCAGCGCGCGCACCAGCGACTCGACGCGCGGGCGGTGCGCCTGCAGGAAGTCGGAGCGCACCGCGTAAACGTCGGAGATGATGCGGTTGGCGGTCTTGGTCGACAGCAGAATGCGCGCCCCTTTCACGGAGTCCTCGGCGCCGGTGCCGACCTTGCCGCCGGAGGTGAGCGCGAGCGCATCCGGAATGATGACCATCGCGGCGTCGACATCGGCCTGCGCGAGCGCCGCCCGCGGTGATTCCTGCGTGCCGGTGAGATCTTTTACCCAGCGCAGCTTCACGTCCTTCAGCGACATGCCGCTGTCGCGCAGAACTTTCGCGAGGTAATCGACATGCGGCCCGTAGGCCTGCAGCGCAATGCTTTTCCCGCGCAGGTCCTGGGGCTGGCGTATGGCGCCTTTTACCACCAGCGCGTCTCCGCCCGCCGACCACGTGAGCTGGTAGATCGCGACCATCTTGGTGCGCGGATCGCGGTCCGTCACTTCCACCACCTGTCCGAGCATGCCCATGGTTCCGCGCAGGAACGGCGAGCGGCACGCAAGGTAGGACTCGAGCTGGCGCGAGAGCACGTCTTCGCGGGCCAGGCGGACTTTCAGGTTGGATTTCGCGAAGATGCTGTTGCGCGCGGTTTCCACCTGATTGCCGTTCGCATGGATCGTCGCGATGTCGCCGCCCCAGGTAATGAGCGGCAGGGGCAGAACGTCATGCGAGGGGCATGCCGCAACCGCGCTCCTGGCCGTCTGGGTAAGCGGAGGCGCTTCGATGAACCTGGCCGCGGCAAGGGCGGCCCCGGGCGCAATCAGTACGCCGCCGAGCAACAGCACAGAAAGTTTGAATCTCATGAATAGGCTCCCCGTATGCAACACCGCCTGGCAGCCGACGCGGGGAGGATCGACGGAACCCGGATGGGGCGCCATCGTTCGCGGTCTTCCCGCGCCTCGCTGTGCGGTGCGGAATGCCGTAGCATAATACGACAAAACAACCGGTAATAAGTATGCGTGCCGCGAACGGTTACGATGCCCGCGGCATGGGATGCCCATGAGGGAAACACTCAACGACGCAATCGAGCGCGACGATCTGGCGCAGGCGCGCCGTTTGCTGCTGGGCGGGGCGGACCCGAATGCCCCGGTCGTCGATGATTACACGCCTCTTGGCTACTGCGCGACCACCGGCCGTACGGAGCTTGCGGCGTTACTGCTCGAATTCGGCGCGAATCCCGCGCACCGGGACCGCGAAGGCCGCTCCGCCGCGCAATACGCGCGCGCGCGCGGTCACGTTGCGCTCGCGAACATGCTCGAGAACGCGGCGAGCGGGGCGCCGCGCCGGCAGCAGATCACCGATGCCGACGTCGGGCTGGCAAGCAGCATCTGGGGCCGGGAGATCGCGCTGAAAATCTTCGAGCGCGCCGGCGAGGGCGAACCCGAGCCTGCGTCCCGGCCCCCGGCGCCTCGGACCCGCGCTCCCGGAGATCCTGACGGGCGAAGCGGAGCCGTGGAACCGGCTCCCCCTCAGGCAGCGCCGGCCAGGGAGATCGACCTCAACAAGCTGGTAGGGCAGAAGGCCGCCAAGGCCGGCATCGTCCAGGTCATTGCGCTCGCCAAGGTCAACGCGGAGCGCCGGGCGCGCGGTCTTCCCGCACACCAGGTTACGCTCCACGCGGTGTTCTCGGGCAGCCCCGGCACCGGCAAGACGACCTTCGCGCGTTACTACGCCCAGGAAATCCGCCGGCTCGGCATTCTGAGCAAGGGACAGCTGGTGGAGGTCTCGCGCCAGGAGCTGGTTGCCGAATACGCCGGTCAGACCGCGGTCAAGACGGGAAAAGTCGTCGAGAGCGCGAAAGGCGGCGTGCTGTTCATCGACGAAGCCTACAGCCTCAAGCACGCGAAGGACGACTCTTTCGGGCAGGAGGCTATCGACACGCTGCTGAAGATGATCGAAGACCTGCGCGAGGACCTGATCGTCATACTCGCCGGCTACACCGACGAGATGCGGGAATTCCTGCACCTCAATCCCGGGTTGAAAAGCCGCGTGCCCAATCATTTGGTCTTCGAGGACTTCACGCAGGCCGAGCTGGGAGCCATCTTCGACGAGATGTGCAGCAAGTCGGGAATGGGCATTTCGCAGGAGAACCGCCGGCTGGCGATCGCGGAGGTCATGAAGCGACGCAAGGGCCGGCACTTCGGCAACGCGCGCGAAGTGCGGAACCTCTTCGAGCGGGCGCTGGCGCAGCAGAGTGCGCGCCTGAGCGTGGGCGACCTGAAGGCGCTCAAGCACGAAGAGCTCAATACCTTCGTGACCGCCGACATCACCGAGGAGACCGACGACTACGTCGAGGCGCCTCCAGGCGACCAGCCGGCGCGGGACGCGAAATCCGCCCTGGTGCGGCTGAACAAATTGCACGGGCTGGCCGGCATCAAGCGTGCGCTATCCGAGATCGCGGACTTCTACCGCATTCGTAAGCTGCGAGGCGACAGCGCCGCCGGCCAGGACGTCGGGCTGCACATGGCGTTCGTGGGCAATCCCGGCACGGGGAAAACGACTGTTGCGCGGCTGCTCGGCGCCGTTTACCGCGAGCTTGGCATCCTGCCCACCGGCCACCTGATCGAAGCCGACCGCAGCGCGCTGGTCGGCGAGTACCTTGGGCAAACGGCGATCAAGACGCGAGAACGCGTCGAAGCGGCGCTCGGCGGCGTGCTGTTCGTGGACGAAGCCTACGCCCTGTCGCAGGACATACGCTCCGGCGATTCCTACGGCCAGGAAGCCATCAACGCGCTCGTCAAGCTCATGGACGATCACCGCAGCAGTTTTGCGATCGTGCTCGCCGGCTACCCGGCGCCGATGGAAGAATTTCTCAACACGAATCCGGGCCTGCGCTCACGCATCTCGCGCACGCTCGTATTCGAGGACTACACGGACGAGGAACTCGCGAAAATCGCGCAGGACTTCGTGGCGCAAAACGGCTACAGGATGGACGAGGACGCCGCCGCAAAGCTGCAGGCGCTTGCGGCGGGGTTGCGGACCGGCGAAGGGGAGCATTTCGGAAACGCGCGCAGTATCCGCGGGCTGCTCGAGGGGGCCTACAAGGCGCAGGCGAGCCGGCTCATGCGGACCGGAACGCCCGAGACACTGGACCAGGCCGAGTTGTCGCGCCTGACGGCAGAGGATCTCGGCGGCACGCCAAACCAAGACGCAACAACAATATTGAAGCCACAGATAAACACAGATGAACACAGATAGAACCAAGAGCAGGATTGGCCACGGAATCACACGGAAAACACGGACAGAACGGAAAGCCTGAAAT
>CAZQJF010000037.1:0-5222 GCA_964593735.1 uncultured Streptomycetaceae bacterium
GCGAAGCGGATGTAGGCGACCTCGTCGAGCTTGTGGAGCTCGCGCATCACCATCTGCCCGACCCGCTGCGACTCGATCTCCCGCAGGCCCAGCGCAAGCACGTCCTGCGAGATCGTCGCGATGGCCTCGTCCACGAGCTCCGTCGCCACCGGGCGCTTGTGCAGGGCCCGCATGAAGCCGGTGCGCAGCTTGTCGAGGTCGAACTCCGCCCGGCTGCCGTCCTGCTTCACCACCTGCGGCATCCTCAGCTCGACCGTTTCGTAGGTGGTGAAGCGCTTGCTGCACGCCGCGCACTTGCGGCGGCGCCGGATCGAGTCGCCATCGTCGCTCACCCGGGAATCGATGACCTGGGTGTCGGGGGAATTACAGAAGGGACACTTCATAGAATCCGGTTCAAGGTTCCAAGTTCAAGGTTCCAGGTCTCGTTCTTCATGCCAGAACTTTGAACATTGAACCTGGAACTTTGAACTGGCATCAGCCGTAGACGGGAAATCTGTCGCACAGCTTCTTCACTTCTTCAGTCACGCGGGCGATCGCCTTGTCGTCCTCGTGGGCGTCGAGCACGTCGGCGATGAGATTGCTCAGCAGCTCGGCCTCCATCTCCTGGAAGCCGCGCGTCGTCATCGCCGGCGAGCCGATGCGTATGCCGCTCGTTACCATCGGCTTCTGCGGGTCGTTGGGCACCGAGTTCTTGTTGACCGTGATGTTGGCCTTGCCGAGCGCGATTTCCGCCTCGCGTCCGGTCAGTTTCTTGCCGCGCAGGTCCACCAGGAACAGGTGGCAGTCGGTGCGTCCCGAAACGATCCGAAAGCCCCGCTCCTGGAGCACCTTGGCCATGACGCGCGCATTGTCCAGCACCTGCTCCTGGTAGGCCTTGAACTCCTTGCTCATCGCTTCCTTGAAAGCCACGGCCTTGGCGGCGATGACGTGCATGAGCGGCCCGCCCTGCATGCCGGGAAACACGGCCGAATTGAGCACTTTCTCGTGCTGTGCGTCCGCCAGGATAAAGCCGCCGCGCGGCCCGCGCAGGGTCTTGTGGGTGGTGCTGGTCACGAAATCCGCAATACCCACGGGGCTCGGGTAGAGGCCCGCCGCGATCAGGCCGGCGTAGTGCGCCATGTCCGCCATCAGCAGCGCGCCGTTCTTCTCCGCGATCGCCTTGAAACGCTTCCAGTCGATGACGAGAGAATAAGCGGAGGCGCCGGCGACGATGATTTTGGGCTTCTTCACATGAGCTAGCTCCTCGACCTCCGCGTAGTCGATTTCCTCGGTATCGGGATTGAGGCCGTAGGTAACGGAGTTGAAGTAACGTCCGCTCATGTTGACGCGCGAGCCGTGCGTCAGGTGTCCTCCGGAGTCGAGCCCCATGCCCAGCAAGGTGTCGCCGGGATGGAGCGCGGCGAAGTACACCGCCGCGTTCGCCTGAGCGCCCGAATGCGGCTGCACGTTGGCGTAGCCCGCGTGGAACAACTTTTTCACGCGGTCTATCGCGAGCTGCTCCGCCACGTCCACGTGCTCGCAGCCGCCGTAGTAGCGCTTGCCGGGGTAGCCTTCGGCGTACTTGTTCGTGAGCACCGAGCCTTGCGCGTAAAGCACGCGCCGGCTGACGTAATTTTCCGAAGCGATCAATTCGATATGCGCTTCCTGTCGCCGGTTTTCCTTGGCGATCGCCGTGAAAAGCTCGGGATCGAAATTTTCCAGAGTGTCGGTCACGGAGTCCATGGGATGCCTGCACGGGAAGTTGAGCCGTCGATTTTATCACTTAGAGCCCCATCAAATTGGAAGATAGGCGCCCTGATGGACGATATCCAGTTGCCGGAGGCAACGAGGGATGAGGAGGGGAAAGACAAGGGGAGGTAGCGGGGCGGACGGCTAACCAGGCCCCTCGCCTGGTCACTTCGTCACTGCGTCACTGCGTCACTTTTTTCTTGCCCCGGGCCGGACGGCGCTCGTAAACACGAAATCGTCGTAGCTCAACTCGGCAACGCGAAACCAGAGGAACTGGTCCGAGCGGAACTTGAGCCAGCCTGCGTAGATGCGCTTGAAGTGTTTGCTCCTGGCGGCAAGCTCGTCATAGAGCTCGAAAGCGGCTTTCTGCGCCGCCTCCATCACCGGGCGGGGAAACGGGCGCAACTGCGCTCCGCCCGCCACCAGCCGGCGCAGCGCTTCGGGGTTGGCCGCGTCGTAGCGGGCGAGCATGTGCACGTTGGCTTCCGCACACGCCGTCTCCAGCGCCGCCTTGTAACTCTTCGGCAGCGCTTCCCATTTGCCGATGTTCACGAGAACCGAAATCTGCGGTCCGCCTTCCCACCAGCCCGGGTAATAGTAGAACCTGGCGACCTTGGCGAAACCGAGCTTTTCGTCGTCGTACGGGCCGACCCACTCGACCGCGTCTATCGTCCCGCGCTCCAGCGCCTGGTAGACTTCCCCGCCGGCGATCTGCTGAGCGACCACGCCGAGCTTCGCGAGCACCTGCCCGCCCAGCCCGCCGATGCGCATCTTGAGACCCTTCAGATCGTTCACCGTCTGGATCTCCTTGCGGTACCAGCCTCCCATCTGGACCCCGGTATTGCCGCCGGGGAACTGCACGCAGCCGTACTCCTTGAACAGACCGGCCATCGCCTGCGTCCCGCCGCCGTAATACATCCACGCGTTCTGCTGCCGCGCGTTGAGCCCGAAGGGCATCGCCGTCGCGAAGGCGAAAGCGGGGTCCTTGCCGATATAGTAGTACGCGGCGGTGTGTCCGCTTTCCACCGTGCCGTTCTGCACCGCATCGAGGACTTGCAGGCCCGGGACGATCTCCCCGCCCGCGAACAGACGTATCTGGAACCTACCCTCGGTCATTTCGGCGACCCGGCGGGTGATGATCTCGCCTCCGCCAAACAAGGTATCGAGGCTCTTGGGAAAGCTCGACGCCATGCGCCAGTGCACCGCCGGATTGGATTGCGCGATCGCCGGGGCCGCTGTCGCAGCCGCAATGCCTGCGGCAGCGCCTCGTAGAAATGTGCGCCTTGTCATTGGTTTTTCCTCCTCGTCGACTTCAGTGACCGGTGACCAGTGACCAGTGACCAGTGACCAGTCAACGAAAAAATCAGCCCTGCGGGAGAGACGATCGGAAAGACATGGTGAAATCGACAACTGACTGCAGACTGCCGAGATGCCTGACTCGCGTCTGCGGTAGTCCGGTCACCGGTCACCGGTCACCGGCCTTAGTCCCCGGCGATGGTCATCCGGTCGATGAGGACTGAGCCGGTCTGGCGCGAGCCGCGGCGAACCACGTCGTTGCCCACGGCAACGATGCCGCGGAACATGTCCTTGAGGTTACCGGCGATGGTGATTTCCTCGACCGGGTACGCGATCTCGCCGCGCTCCACCCAGAAACCGGAGGCCCCGCGGGAATAGTCCCCGGTGACCGCGTTGATGCCGTGACCCATCATCTCGGTCACCAGCAGACCCGTGCCCAGTTTCTCGAGCATCGCGGCGAAGTCGGCGCCGGTATCGTGCAGGACCAGGTTGTGATTGCCGCCGGCATTGCCGGTCGACCTGAGATTGAGCTTGCGCGCCGAATAGCTGCCGAGGAAATAGCCCTGCAACACGCCATCTTTAACGACTTCGCGGGTCCGGGTCGCCACGCCCTCCGCGTCGAACGACGTGCTGGCAAGGCCCCCGGGCAGGTGCGGCAGCTCGCTGATGCGCACGAGCGGCGAGAACACCTGCTGCCCGAGGCTGTCGAGCAGAAAAGACGACTTGCGGTAAAGGCTGCCGCCGCTCACGGCGGACACGAAGTGTCCCAGCAGGCTTTCCGCGGCCGGCGCCTCGAACAGGACGGGCGACTGGCGGGTGGTGATCTTGCGCGCGCCCAGGCGCTTGACCGCGCGCTCGCCAGCGCGCCGCCCTACGCTCTCGGCGGTCGGCAGTTGCGCGGGGTCGCGGCTGGTTTCGTACCAATCGTCGCGCTGCATCTCGTCGTTCTTACCGGCAATCAGGCCGCACCACATGCCGTGGCGCGAGCCTGGAAATCCCTCGAGGAAACCGAGCGTATTGCCGTAGACGAAGCGCGACTCCTGGGTGGATACGCTCGCACCCTCCGAGTTGTCGAGTCGCCGATCGACCGCGAAGCCGGCTGCTTCACAGGCCTTGGCCAGTTCGATCGCGCGCTCCACGGGCAGTCCCCAGGAATGCCACAGATCGAGATCCACGATTTCGCGGGCGAGCATGTCCTGGTCGGCCAGCCCGGAGCTGTCGTCCGAAGCGGTGAAGCGGGCAATCGAGAGCGCAGCTTCCACCGTGTCGCGTATCGCCTGCGGCGTAAAATCGGTCGTGCTCGCGTGCCCGCGCTGCTTGCCGATGTAGACCGTGACCCCGATGCCCTTGTCGCGATTGTGCTCTATGGTCTCCACGTCGCCGCGGCGCACGGTGACCGTCTGGCCGAAGCCTTCGCTCACTTCTGATTCCGCCGCACTCGCGCCGCGCGATACGGCGTGGTCCAGCACGTCCTTCGCAACCTGGCGGAGCTTCTCGTCGGTATGGGAAAAATGGGTATCAGGCATTATCGGCGCCCTGGGAATAGTCAGGCGGGAATTGAGGGGAGAGCTATCATAGCAGCTAACGAGAGCCGATCATCGGGCGCCGATGAATGAAAGACAATACGAAAGACAATACAGATGGCCTTGGGTTTCCCCATCTTGATCAGCGCTTCCGGGACTGTTGCAGCCCCCTGCGCTAACATGCCGAACTCGACGGTCGCCTGATTCATGGCACGGGAAGCGCTGATCAGCAAGAGCCAGCGCAAGCGGGAAATGCTCGCGCTGCAGGAGCTGGGCGTCGAGTTGATCGGGTTGAACGACCAGCAGCTCGCGGCCATCGAGCTTCCCGAGATACTGCGCGACGCGGTGCTCGAGGCTCGCCGCATCACGGACTTCGAAGGGCGCCGGCGCCAGACGCAGTACGTCGGCAAGCTGATGCGCTCGGTGGATCCCGAGCCGATACGCGCCCGCCTGGGATCCTGGAAGGCGCAGTCGCGCTCGCATACGGCGCAGTTCAAGCAGGTCGAAGCGCTGCGGGAGCGTCTGATCGACGAAGAAGGCGCGCTCGCGGAGCTGCTGCGCGAGTATCCTCGAGCGGACGGGCGTGAGCTGCAAGACCTGATACGTGACGCGCGACGCGAGCGGCTGGAGAGCGGTTCTCCGAAACGGTACCGTGCGCTGTTTCAGGCCTTGCGC
>CAZQJF010000037.1:5322-12667 GCA_964593735.1 uncultured Streptomycetaceae bacterium
AGGACGAAGGCGTGCCCGCGCTGGAGGCGTGGTTCGGCACGGCGATCGCCGCGCCGGCATGGAAGTCGGTGACGCGACTGATTCCCGACGAGCAGCCGGTAATTGAAAGGACGCTCAAGGAACTGGTGGACCGGGACGGCTGCCACCTGGTGTTCACGACCGGCGGCACCGGTCCCGCGCAACGCGACGTAACGCCCGAGGCGACGCTCGCCGTCGCCGACAGGGAGATGCCCGGGTTCGGCGAACAGATGCGCCAGATCAGCCTCAAGTTCGTGCCGACGGCGATCCTGTCGCGCCAGGTCGGCGTCATCCGGGGCAAGGCCCTGATCCTCAATCTCCCCGGCCAGCCGAAGGCGATCAAGGAAACACTGGAAGGCGTGAAAGGGCCGAACGGCGAGCAGATCGTGCCCGGTATCTTCGCGGCGGTTCCCTACTGCATCGATCTCATCGGCGGACCGTACATCGAGACGAACGAAAGCGTGGTGAGAGCCTTCCGCCCGAAGTCCGCTATTCGGCCGAAGAAACCCTGAAGAGGGTTAATCCAGAAAAACAACCATGAGCAAACTCGAAACCATCGAAATCGAAACCGGCAAGAACCCCGGCGCCAGCGTCATCTGGATGCACGGCCTGGGCGCGGACGGAAACGACTTCGTCCCTATCGTGCAGGAGCTCGCCCTCACGGGCGCGCCCCCGATCCGCTTCGTCTTTCCGCATGCGCCGATGCGCCCGGTGACGATCAACAACGGCTTCGTCATGCGTGCGTGGTACGACGTGTCCTTCGGCGACCTCGAGGGAGAATCGCGCAAAGCCGACGAGCAGGGGGTGCGCGATTCGGGGGACCAGATCGGCGCGCTGATAGCGCGCGAGACCGAACGCGGAGCCGCAACCGCCAATGTCGTGCTGGCCGGCTTTTCCCAGGGCGGCGCGATCGCGCTCCAAACCGGGCTGCGCTATCCGGAAAAGATCGCCGGGATCATGGCGCTCTCGACCTATTTGCCGCTGGCCGCGTTCCTGCCGCAGGAAGCCTCGCCGGCCAACCGCAAGACGCCAATATTCATGGCTCACGGCGTCTACGATCCCGTCGTGCCGTACCTGATGGGAACAACCTCACGGATGACGCTGGCCGGGCTCGGCTACGAGGTCGAATGGCGCGAATACCCGATGCAGCACTCGGTGTGCGCGGAGGAAATACAGGATATCGCGGCGTGGCTGAATAAAGTCTTGCGCTAAACCCGGCGCAAGCCTTTATTAACGAAATACCTGCATGCAACTCTGCGGTCCGTCTCCCATGTAAGGAATTCGTCGGGCTCAGCTCGACGAATTCCTGCGCTTGAGCAGGAACGCCTGCACCCCCTCCTGCACTACCTCGGCACGCTGATTCAACACCTGCAACTGGCGCTTCATCACTCCCCGGTCGGGACGCGAGGTCTCGCGCTTCTCCAGCACCTTGATGCGGGCGTGTATCGTGTCGCCGGGTTTGACTGGGTTGGTGAACTTCAGGCTGTCGAAGCCCAGGAACGCGATCAGAGTATCGTCGTAAAGGTGCAACTGGAAGAGCAGGCCTGCGGCGATGGCATAGACCAGCGGCCCGTGCGCGATGCGACCGCCGAACTGCGTGGTCTTGCCATACTCCTCGTTGACGTGCAGCGGGTTGTAGTCGCCCGACAGCCCTGCGAACAGCACGATGTCCGCCTCGGTGACGGTGCGCGCGGGGCTTTCGAACTCCGCGCCCACCTCCCACTCCTCCCAGTACATACCTCGCATTGGCTGACTCCAGTCATTAACCACAGATAAACACAGATGAGCACAGATATTTCTCTTACGGAAAATCCATAAGCAAAGAACAAATTTATCCAACCGCCGATGGCCGCCGATGGCCGCCGATAACTTCAAAGGTAATAAGAACGGGCAGCCACCAACGAACGAGGACCGCCTACCGGAATCTGTACCGGGTGTTTCCTGTAACCGAATCTGATTTCGTCGGCGGCCATCGGCGGCCATCGGCGGTTGCAATGCACTGGTGTTATCCGTGTTTATCTGTGTGTATCTGTGGCTGATTGCCCTGCCCTATCCGACTACACCCTCCCGGCGCAGCTCCGCGATCCGTTCGGCCGGCAAGGCCAGCAATTCGCCGAGCACCGCATCGGTGTGCTCGCCCAGGCGCGGCGCGGGGTTCGAAATCGTACGCCCTGCACCCTCGAACTTGATCGGGTTGCCCGGCAGCCGCACCCTGCCGACTTCCGGGTGATCGTACTCCACGATCATCTCGCGTTCGGCCACCGGCGGCTCGGCGAACGCCCCGTCCAGATTGTTGACCGGCGCAACCGGCACTTCGGCAGCGCGCAGCGCCGCCAGCCAGTCGGCGACGGTGCGGCTGCGCAGGATGGCCTCGAGCATGGGTATGAGAACCGCGCGGTTTTCGAGCCGCTTCGGGTTGGTCGCGAACCGCGGGTCTTCGGACAGCCCGGGCTCGCCGAGCACCGCACAAAGCTTGCGCCAGAAATTTTCCTGCCGGGTCGCGATCACGATGTAGCCGTCTCTGGCCTGAAAGGCCTGCCACGGCACCGTGAACTCGTGGGCCGAGCCCTGGGGCGCCGGCAGCTCGCCCGCCGTCAGATAGAGCGTGCCGATGTAACTCAGGAGATTCAGCATGCCGTCGAACATCGACGTTTCGACGCGGCATCCCTTGCCGGTACGCTCGCGCTCGAACAGCGCCGCGAGCACCGCCTTGCACGAGAAAATTCCGCCGGAAAGGTCGGCGAGCGGTACGCCCGCCCGCGCAGGCGGGCGGCCGGGCTCGCCGGTAAACGCCATGTGACCGCTGATCGCCTGGATGATGATGTCGAGAGCCGGGTAATTCTTGTAGGCGCCCTGCGCGCCGAAGCCGGTGACCGAGCACTGGATGATGCGCGGATTGATCGCCGACAGCACCGGGTAATCGACCTGCAGACGCTCGAGCACGCCGGCGCGAAAGTTGTCGATCACCACGTCGGAGACCTTGACGAGCCCATAGAACAGCGCCCGCCCCGCGGCGGTCTTCAGGTTGATGACGACGCTCTTCTTGTTGCGGTTGAAAGTAAGAAAAAGCGTGCTGATCCCGCGATACGGCGCGACCGAGGGTATGCGGCCGAGATCGCCCTCCGGCGCTTCTATCTTGATCACTTCCGCGCCCAGGTCCGAAAGCACCTGGGAACCGTAGGTGCCGGCGATGATCTGGCCGAGCTCCAGTACGCGCACGCCATCGAGTGGATGGGACATGATGTCAGTTATGTCAAAAACAAAAAGCAGGACTGAGCCACAGATACACACAGATAAACACGGATTTCAAAACCCAAGGTCAAGAGCAGGAATTAGCCGCAGATGAACGCAGATACACGCAGATTTCAAAATTCAAAGGTCCAGTTCATTTAACCGCCGATGGCCGCCGATGGCCGCCGATAACTTCAGGAAGAATACTGGATACGGATACCGGCGAAACGTGAATAGATACTGATGAACGCTGCCTGGAGTAGATCGACATCTTTTCATTCGCGTGGATGTTCCATTTGTTGTGGTGGGGTCCGATTTCATCGGCGGCCATCGGCGGCCATCGGCGGTTATCTGGCTTTGACCTTATCCGCGTGTATCTGCGGCTCAATTGTCCTTGATGTTATCCGCGTTTATCTGCGGCTGATCTGTTCTTGATCTTATCTGTTTTTATCTGCGTTTATCTGTGGCTCAAAACAGGGTCTTGCATCAACTTCTAGAGCCCGAGGCCACGCGCGATGATGTTGCGCTGGATCTCCGAGGTGCCCGCGCCTATCGTCGCGAGCCGCGAGTCGCGGAAGAACCGCTGCATCGGGTACTCCATGCAGTAGCCATAACCGCCGAGGATC
Source organism: uncultured Streptomycetaceae bacterium (assembly GCA_964593735.1). Lineage (GTDB taxonomy): Bacteria > Pseudomonadota > Gammaproteobacteria > Burkholderiales > SG8-41 > SG8-41. The sequence continues at coordinate 9,198 of CAZQJF010000037.1, forward strand.
TGCAGGCCCATGTCGGAGACCGCCTTGTAGGTCTCGCCGGTCTGGAGCTTCACGACCGCGGCGTCGTGGCGCGTGGCTTTTCCCTGCGACATCAGCCACGCGTAACGGTAGACCAGCATGCGGGACACGTCGAGCATCACTTTCATGTCCGCGAGCTTGTGCGAAATCGCCTGGAATTCCCCGATCGGCTTTCCGAACTGCTTGCGGCTCCTGGCGTACGCGAGCGCATAGTCGAACGCGGCAGTGGCCGCCCCGGTGCGCGCCGCGGAAAGGCACAAACGCTCGTACCACAGATAGGCGTCGACCGCCTCCCAGCCGCGGTCCACCGTCCCGAGCACGGCCGAAGCGGGCACCTTCACGTCGGTGTAGAAGACTTGCGTGGTGCCGATCGCGCGCTGGCCCAGCGTGGCGATCTTGCGCACCTCGATGCCGGGCGACCTGGTATCCACCAGGAAGTTGGTGATGCCCTGCTGTTTCCTCGCCCCGGCGGACGTCCGGGTGACGAGCAGGCAGTAGTCGCTGATGTCCATGCCGGAGGTGAACACCTTCTGCCCGTTGATCACGTACCCGCCGTCGGCGGCTACCGCGCGGGTCGTCAGCGCTGCCGCGTCGGAGCCCGCCTGCGGCTCGGTAAGACCGAAGCAGAAAGACAATTCGCCGCGCGCGACCTTCGGCAGCAGGGCTCCCTTCTGCTCGCGGGTCCCGTGCTCCATCACCGCGTAGCCGCCGTAGGTGAGCGTGCGAAACACCCACATCCCGAGCTCTTCGAAATGCCGGCCCACCTCCTCCAGCAGGATGGCGAGTTCTATCGGGGAGCCGCCGGTGCCGCCGTACTCAGTGGGCAGGATCAACCCGAACCACCCGTGCTGCGCCAGCGCCTCATAGGCCTCCCGGGGTGGGCGCGCTTCGGCGTCGCAACGCTCGGCGTACTCCGGCGGGCAGACCTTGCCGAGCAGCTCCTGGAGATGGCCGCGCAGCGCCTCCTGGTCGGGAGTAAAGGAGAAATCCATCAGGAGCCCGCGCCGCAGAAACTGGTGGCGGAGCCGGCGACCGATACAGCGTAGCGGTCGACGCGAGCGGAACGCGGGCTCCTAACGATTTTTCTTTCCATGGACCCTGTGGCAGTTACAAAGAAAGCTCTCAATTCGGGCAGAAACAAATACGAATTCGGCCAGCCGCTTCATGTTAGCGGTGTGTCGGTGACTCCCAACGTCAATCGTGACCATGCGCGCCTGCGCTGTGCCGTACGGGACCAGGATTTCGACACACCGCTATTGGTCCAGTTTTGAGAGTTCCAGCACCCGTTTCGCGCGCTGGTACATGGCGTAATCCACCAGCTTGCCGTCCACGACGATGGCCGCGGCGGCGCCGGTTTTCTCCACTGCCTCGAATTCGCTCACGACGCGCTGGTAATAGACGACTTCCTGCTCGGGCACGGCGTAGGCCTGCCGCACCGGCGCTATCTGCTTGGGATGGATTACCGTGCGCCCGACGTAGCCGAGGCGGGCGGACAGCCGCGAGTCCTGGATCAGGCCTTCCTCGTCGCTCAAGTCGCTGAAGACGCCGTCGAGCGGATACGCCTTGCCGGCGGCGCGGGTGTCGAGCAGCACCTTGGATCTCGCGTACAGCAGCTCGGTGCCTTCGATCGACCAGCTGCAGCCCAGGTCGGTCTGAAGGTCGCCGTCGCGCGCGGTGCCGATGCAGGTGCTCGCCACGCGCGGCGAGGCCATGGCGAGATCGTAGCAACGGTAGACGCCCGGGGCGCTTTCGATCTGCAGAATGATCTCCACCGTGCGCGGCTGCATCCTGGCGGCGGTTTCCAGCCGGTCGAGGGCGGCCGCGGCATCCCGCACTTCCTCCACGGTTTCCACCTTGGACATCAGTATCGCGTTCAGGCCGGGACGCACGATTGCGGCGAGGTCGTCGGCCAGCAGGCCCGTGGCAGCGGCGTTGGTGCGCACGAACACGGCCGCCCCGGAGCCCGCGCCGGCTATCGCTTTCGCAACGAGGGCGCGCGCGTCCGTCTTGGCTGCCACCGGCACGGAATCCTCGAGATCGAATATCACCGCGTCGGCGCCGCTCTCCAGCGCCTTCCCCATCACGCGCTCCTTGCTGCCGGGCGCGAAGAGCGCGGTTCGTATCGGTTTCACTGCGTTTTTCTCCAGGGCAAAAGGCCAGATTCAGCCACGGAAACACACGGAATTACACGGAAATCAAGAACTAGACTGACGAACCCGTATCACTCTGATGCTATCACCGTGCCTGTGTCCTGGTTGGATTTCACGGGGGGCTGCGCCCTTGTCCGGAATTCCGTGTATTTCCGTGTGTTTCCGTGGCCGAATCTTCTGCCTACTTCTCAAGCCTGGCGAGTGCACGAGCTCGCCAGGCTGGCCAGGCGCGATTGTAGTTCTGCACCGGGTTCGAGGCCTTCACTTCGCTCTCGTCGATGTAAGTGATCCTGCCACCGGGCCCCGCGATCATCATAGCCTGCATCTGCATGCGAGCGCTGATTTCGAGGTAGATGCTGCGGCCCACGGCCCGCGGCAGGTTTTCTCCGACGACCGTGGCGCCGTGTCCACGCATCAGCGCCGCCGGCGCCCCCCCCAGGGTATTCGCCAGCGCCCGGCCGAGAAAAGGCGTCTTGACCAGCAGATCGGTGCCGGTCTGAGCGTCGCGGATCTCGAAATTCGGCAGCCCCTCCCCTATGAACGCCGCCATGTGGAAGATCGGGCGCAGCGGCACTTCCGTCACGCTGAACGGCACCACCGTGTGCGAGTGGCTGTGGACGACCGACATGACCTCCGGCCGCGCCTTGAATATTTCACCGTGTATGAAACGCTCGCGCACCGATTCGCGTCCCCGCGTATCCACCGGGTTGCTGTCGAGATCGTATTCGATGATATGTTCTTCCGTCACGTTTTCCGGCGCGATGTGGCCGGCCAGGAAATAGCGGTTCGGATCCCGCTCGGAACGAACGCTCACGTGCCCGTAGGCATCGATCACGTTGTGCTCCGCCAGGATGCGGTAGGCCGCGACCAGGTCGAGAATTTGGGTCATTGGGTAGTTCTCCTTTGCGCGCGCATAGCCTGACAATTCATGGCAACCGCCGATGGCCGCCGATGGCCGCCGATAACTTCAAGAACAATCGATAGGAAGGTCGCCATTTACAAAGGTCTGATCTTGCCCTTGAGTGCTCGAAATGCTTACTCATCGGCGTTTCCCCGCCCCAAACATGTTCCGGGGTTGTGTCGGCGGCCATCGGCGGCCATCGGCGGCCATCGGCGGCTAAATAGACCTGCGTTTTGACTTTGGCCCCTCCTCGAATCATCGCTCTTTTGCGTGGGACCTTATTATAGGATTTTGTCGAACGACGAAGCGACAAAATCCTGATTGACACCGCGGGGCAGTCTTGCGACTCTAGCAGCCTGTCGGACTTGAAGTTCCGACACGCTGCTAAATGCAAAACCGCC
>CAZQJF010000038.1:0-11248 GCA_964593735.1 uncultured Streptomycetaceae bacterium
AGTCGAAGCATGAACGGAGATACGCTCAGGATAAACTACGCGGCGCGGAGTCGAAAGAGGCCTGCGCTCGGGACAGACTACGGCAGCGGAGTCGATACATGAACGGCCGCACTTCAATGACTTGTTCACCCTTCGACTCCGCGCATACGCGCTACGCTCAGGGCGAACGGAGTTTGTAAGCTTGCGGCACCACATTTTCGCCGGCAAGGAAGCCATGATCGGGCGGCCTGCGACTCGGGCGAATCACATGACTCGGGCAGCAAGAGCGCTGAAGGTATCGACACGTGGCTGACAGGCCGCCCGATGATCATTGGATCCAGCTTGCCCAAAGCTGGCAGTTGCGCGCGAGTCCCCTGCGTCCGGCGCAGGAGGATATTCGAATACTGGAGCACGAATTCAGGAAGTGGCACGAGAACACGCGGCCGGCTCGCGTGCGCGCGCTGCTGCTGGGAGTGACGCCGGAGATCGCAACCATGCCCTGGCCGGCGGGAACCCGGTTCCTCGCCGTGGACAAATCGCGCGCCATGATACGGGGCGTATGGCCGGGCGCAGCGCTCGGGTTTCAGGCAGTGTGCGCCCGCTGGCCGGCCCTCCCCGTGGCGGACGATAGCCAGGACGTTATCCTTGGCGACGGCAGTGTTTCAGTATTGCGCGGCGATCAATACGGGACGATGGCGCGCGCCATGCGGCGCGTGCTGAGCGCGAACGGGTTGGTCCTGATGCGGTTCTTTACGCGCCCGGCGCAGCCGGAGCCGGTCGAGAAGGTTTTCGAGGACCTCTTCGGAGCGCGCATCGGCAATTTTCACGTGTTCAAGTGGCGGCTCGCGATGGCGATGCACGGCAGCCTCGATGAGGGCGTCCGACTCGCCGATATCTGGGACACCTGGCACGCGGCCGTCCCGCACCCGGAAGCGCTTGCGAAGAGCCTCCAGTGGCCATTGCCCGAAATCCTGACCATGGACGATTTCCGCCAGGTCCCGGCCATCTATACGTTTCCAACGCTGGCGGAGGCGCGGGCGGCGATGGCATTGGAATTCGAGGAAGTGGGGTGCCACGTGCCGGGTTACGAGCTGGGCGGGCGCTGTCCCACCCTCGCGTTCCGGCCGAGGAATGTGTCGGGGTAGGGTTGCGACACATTCCTTACGCAAAACCGCCCGCAGGCAAGCGGCACGAATGGGATTCGAAATACATGAATTCGACCCCGCTCTTGGCCTTGTTAGTTGCACTGTGTCACAAAAAAAGATTCCCTCCCCCTCGATGGGGGAGGGTTAGGGTGGGGGTGAACCGCCTCACGATGCGCAATTATTCACCCCGATCCCAACCTTCCCCCATCAAGGGGGAAGGGGCGATCAGCGTAGCCGAGCAATGGATGCCCATCCCAGCCTTTCCCCGTCAAGGGGAAAGGGGTTTTCTGGTTTTTTGTGACACTGTACGATTGATAGCCAAGACCGGTCTTGTCCACTCGTTGTGTTGCAATTCTGCGGGCGGGTTTGCACTTGGCAGCCTGTCGGAGCGGCAGCTCCGGCAGGCTGCCAAGGGAGCCGGTCGTGGATGACCCGGTTTACGGGATGCGGTCGTATCTCGAAGGCATACTCTGGCCGGCATTGCCCACGCAGCGCGGCGCAACCCTGCTGTCCCTCCTGTTTCAATTCGAGCAGACTCAATGGTGGCCGGTGGAGCGGCTGATCGAGCATCAACTGCTGCAGATGAAAACGCTGCTGCACCATGCCTGGGAGACCGTTCCTTTCTATCGCTCCCGGCTCGACGCCGCCGGCTACCAGGCGGATGGCGCGTTGAGCCTTGCGGACTGGCGCGCGCTGCCGATACTCACACGCAGCGATGTCCAGAACGCCGGCGGGGCCCTCGCCAGCCGCCGGGTTCCGGCGCAGTACATGCCCACGATGGAAACGCAGACCTCGGGCTCGACCGGGCAGCCGGTGACAGTGCGCACCACCGAGCTCGATGCGCTGATGTGGCAGGCGATGACCCTCAGGGAACACCTCTGGCATCACCGGGACGTGTCGCGGAAGCTGGCGGTGATCCGGGTCATGGAGGACGGCCTGGGAGCGCCGCCACAGGGCACCGTGCAGACGGATTGGGGACCTCCGACCAGCATCGTTTTTCAAACCGGAGCCTCCGCGGCACTGAGTTTCGCGGCGGACGTCGGCACCCAGGCCGAGTGGCTGAAACAGCACGAGCCCGACTACCTGTTGACCTATCCGACCAATCTGCAGGCGCTCATCGGGCATTTTTCCGCCTCGGGCGAGCGGCCGGCGAAACTGCGCGAGGTGCGCACGGTCGGCGAGACGGTGACGCCCGCGCTGCGCGCCGCTTGCCGCGACGCCTGGAACGTGCCGATCACCGATACCTACAGCTCCCAGGAGTTTGGCTGCCTCGCGCTGCAATGTCCGGAAAGCGGGCACTACCACGCGATGGGGGAGAGCGTGTTCGTCGAGATCCTCGCGGCCGACGGCCGGCCGTGCGAACCGGGGGAAATCGGCAGGCTGGTTGTCACCGGCCTGCACAACCTCGCGATGCCCCTCATACGCTACGAGCTGCGCGATTATGCCGAAGCGGGCGCGCCGTGCGCGTGCGGCCGGGGGCTGACTGCGATCGCCCGCATCCTCGGCCGCAGCCGCAACATGTTGACGCTTCCCGGCGGCGAGCAGCGCTGGCCCCTCGTGGGATTTCACCACTATCGCGGGATCGCGCCGATCCGGCAGTATCAGCTCATCCAGCACACCCTGGAAAACATCGAAGTGCGGCTCGTGGCGGACCGGCCGTTGACGGCAGCCGAAGAGACGCGGCTCGCCCGCGTAATCCAGGGCGCGCTCGGCCATCCCTTCCGGATGAGTTTCACTTATTTCGACGGGGAGATTCCGCGCGGTCCCGGCGGCAAGTTCGAAGAGTTCATCTCGAAGATCGTGACATGAGGCGGGCCGGCGGAGCGATATGCGCTCATTTGTGACCGGCGTCGCGTGGCCGGGGATGCCGTCGCAGCGGGGATCCGTGTTGCTCTCCCTGTTGTTCCAGTTGGAGCGGACCCAGTGGTGGCCGGCAGAGCGGCTGCTGGAGCACCAGTTGCTGCAGCTCACGAAACTGGCGCAGCACGCCTACGATACCGTTCCGTTTTACCGGCAGCGGTTCGATGCGGCTCAATTCCGGCCGGGCGACGGCTTGAGCCTCGCGGCCTTCCGCGCGCTGCCCGTGCTGACTCGCCGCGAGGTACAGGACGCCGGTGCAGCGCTAGGGAGCGGACGCCTTCCCCCGGAGCACGGGCGACCGGCGGAATCCTCGACTGCCGGCTCGACCGGGGAACCGGTCAAAGTACTCGGCACCGACGTGACGGCGGTGTTCTGGGAAGCGCTCGCGTTGCGCGATCACCTCTGGCATCGGCGCGACCTCTCGGGGAAGCTGGCCGTGATCCGCACGGCGGCACGGGGTCTGGGCGAACCGCCGCAAGGATCGATGCTCGGCGACTGGGGCCCGCCCGCCAGCGAAGTGTTTGCCACGGGACCCTGTGCACTATTGAGAGTGACCACGGACATCGACGTGCAGGCACGATGGCTGATGCAACAGGAGCCGGATTACCTCCTGAGCTACCCCTCCAATCTTGCCGCGTTGATAACCCATATGTGCGCCATGGGGGAACGGCCTCGCAGCTTGCGCGCGGTGCGCACGGTAAGCGAAGCGGTAGCGCCCGAACTGCGCACGGCGTGCCGCGAGGAGTGGGGCGTGCCGCTGCAGGACGTGTACAGCTCCTTCGAGTTCGGCTACATCGCGCTGCAGTGCCCGGCAAGCGAGCAGTATCACGTCATGTCGGAAACGGTACTCGTGGAGGTGCTCGCCGCCGACGGGCGGCCATGCCGCCCCGGGGAGATCGGCCGCATGGTCGTCACCAGCCTGCACAATTACGCCATGCCGCTCATCCGCTATGCCCTCGGCGATTATGCGGAGGTCGGGGCAACGTGTCCGTGCGGGCGCCGACTGCCGTTGCTTGCCCGGATTTACGGCCGGGAGCGCAACATGCTTACCATGCCCGACGGGAGTCAGCGCTGGCCCTCCTTTCCCGCGCGCCGCTGGTCGCACACGGCGCCGGTGGTGCGGCAGTTGCAGCTCGAGCAGGAGAGCGCGGAGCGCATCGTGGTGCGCATCGTGGCCGACCGGGAACTGACGGCGGAGGAGGAAACCGGGTTGATCGCCGCGTTGCGGCAAGCTCTCGGCTATCCGGGCGAGATGAAACTTCAACGCGAGGAGGAAATACCCCGCGGCGCGGGCGGCAAGTACGAGCAGTTTGTGTCGCGGGTCAAGACTCGGCAATAGCTGCCGGAAGATCAAGAGCAGGATTCGGCCACGGAAACACACGGAAGGCCCGGAGCCTCAAAGGCTGTGAGCTACGTACCCATGTTTTCATGAAGTTTTTTCGCCTCGGCGAAAAAACTTTCGGCGTGGTACGAGGACCGCACCAGCGGACCGCATGCCGCGTGCATGAAGCCGAGCGCTCCGGCCTCCCGCGCGAAATCATCGAACACCGCGGGTTCCACGTAGCGCGCTACGGGCAGGTGATGCAGGCTCGGCTGGAGATACTGGCCGATGGTGAGCATGTCCACGTCGTGGGCGCGCAGGTCGCGCATGACGGCGGCGATTTCCTCATCGGTTTCGCCCAGTCCCAGCATGAGCCCGGACTTGGTTGGAATCTTCGGAAAGCGCTGCTTGAAGTTCTTCAGGAGCTTCAACGAGTGCGCGTAGTCCGCGCCCGGGCGCGCCTGCCGGTAGAGCCGCGGCACGGTTTCCAGGTTGTGGTTCATCACGTCGGGCGGTGATGCGGAGAGGATCTCGAGCGCGGTCTCGAGCCGGCCGCGGAAGTCCGGCACCAGCACCTCGATGCGCGTGGCGGGTGAGAGCTCGCGCACGGCGCGTATGCACTCCACGAAGTGCTGCGCTCCGCCGTCGCGCAGGTCGTCGCGGTCCACGCTGGTAATGACCACGTACCCGAGCTTGAGCGCCGCGATGGTGCGGGCGAGATTCAACGGCTCCTCCGCGTCGGGCGGGAGCGGTCTGCCGTGCGCCACGTCGCAGAACGGGCAGCGCCGGGTGCACAGATCGCCCAAGATCATGAACGTCGCGGTGCCCTTGCCGAAGCACTCGCCGATGTTGGGGCAGGAAGCTTCCTCGCAGACCGTGTGCAGCCGGTGCTCGCGGAGGATCCGCTTGATTTCGGCGAAGCGGGCGCCGTGCCCGGCTCTCACCCGGATCCAGTCCGGCTTGCGCAACGGCTCGGCCGGCACGATCCTGATCGGGATGCGCGCGGTCTTGTCCCGCCCCTTCTGTTTTTCCCCGATGGCGCTCATGGCAGCCCGCGTAGCAAGTATCCAGTGAGTTCCCCGGCCAGTTCCTCGAGGCAATCCGCTATCCCGAGTTCGCGCGCCTGCGTGACGCGCAATCCCGGATAGCCGCACGGATCGATCGCATGAAACGGCGCGAGGTCCATGTCGACGTTGAGCGCCAGCCCGTGGTAGCAGCATCCGTTCCGGACGCGCAGGCCGAGCGCCGCGATCTTGGCGCCGTCGACGTACACTCCGGGCGCTCCGGCCTGCCGCCCGGCCTCTATCCCATGAGCAGCGAGCAAGTCTATCACGGCCTCTTCCATCATCCTCACGAGAGGCCGCACGGCGAGGTCCCGGCGCCGCAGGTCGATCAGCAGATAGGCGATCAACTGGCCCGGCCCGTGATACGTGATCTGTCCGCCGCGATCCGCCTTGATCACCGGGATGCCGCAATCCACGCGCGGGAGATGCTCGCTGCGCCCCGCGACCCCGAGCGTATAGACCGGGTAGTGCTCGGTCAGCCACAACTCGTCGGGAGTATTGGCGGCGCGGCGCGCCGTAAAATCCTGCATGGCGCGCCAGGTTTCCTCGTAGCCGGTGCGTCCCAGATGGCGCACGGGCACACCGGATTCGCGCTCGTGCGCGGTTTCCGGCATTCCGGCGGCTATGGCGGCCATGGTAATGTCAGTATCCACCGTTGCAGCGTGTTGAACGGCGACCCGCTCGTGCGTTCGAACGCGCTTAAGTTATGATGATAGAAACGGTAGCAAAATGCCGCAACACGCGCACGAGAAAATTCCGATGGCAGTTAACAGGAACGCATTGATCGCGTTGGCAGCCATGGCCGGCATTGCCGGCGTGCCGGCGGGCTGGGCCCAAGAGCCCGACAACTACGCCGACAATCTGAGCCGGGTCTACGAGGCCCCCCAGTTCATACGGGCGGTGAAAGAGGGGTGCGACGCCAACCATCCCGAAAGCCGCGCCGTGAACGACGCTGCCTATAACGCGTGGCGCAGGCGCAACAAGGCACTGCTCGACGAGCTGGAACGCCGCTTCATCGCGATGATCCGCAAGGCGTCCACCGACGCCCAGGATTACGCGAGGAACGTTGGCAAGTACGAGGGCGAGGTGCTCGCCAATCGCCAGGAGCTGAAAGAGCATTTTGTGGCTCAGGGGCCGCAGGAAGTGGCGCAGCAGTGCCGGGAGTTTCCGCAATACCTGAGGAGCCGGGAGGCGGATCTGCAGAAGCGCTATGAAGACGAGTTGAAGGCGATACGCAAGCGCAAGTCCTAACAAATGAGGGGATACTCCCCTCATGCTCCCCTACATCACGGCCCATATCATTCATTTTGATATGGGCTCCAAGCAGCCTGTCGGACTTGAAGCCCCGACAGGCTGCTGTGTGTAGAATGGCGCTCGTTCACGACACACTGGACACTGGAGGCTACCGATGGGCAAAGGTGACAAGCGCACGCGGCGGGGCAAGATATTCAACGGCAGCTACGGCAAGACCCGGCCGGGCAGACCCCAGAAAAAACCGAAGAAGGGAAGCAGTAAGCGGTAAGGTTTGAACAACTGCGGAGTCGTCATTCCCGCGCAGGCGGGAACCCGGGCGATTCAGTTGGTCACAGGACCATGACCACCATCGGGTGGTCGCACAGCTCCCGGTACAGTTGATCGAGCTGCTCCCGCGACGTGGCGCGGATTACGCAGGTGACGCTGAGGTATTTTCCCCGCTTGCTCGTTTTCATGCCGATGGTCCCGCCGTCGAAGTCGGGCGCGTGACGCCGCACGATCTCGAGCACCGTCTGCGCAAAGCCCGTCTGCGTGTGCCCCAGGATCTTGATCGGGAAGTCGCAGGGATACTCGAGTAGCGACTCTTCCATTTTTTGTGTCCGGCCCTAATTGCGCTGTGTCACAAAAAACCAGCGAAACCTCCTTCCCCCTTTGACGGGGGAAGGCTGGGATGGGGGTGAAAAAGATCGCGCATGGCGCGGTTCACCCCCACCCTAACCCTCCCCCATCGAGGGGGAGGGAATCTATTTTGTGACACGTTCCAACTAATAGCCCGTATCAAAATGAAGGATACAGGCCCACCCCTACGCGGCCGCCCGCATGACCTTGCGCTTGAATTCCTGGAACGCCCGGTGGACCGCTTTGAACACCGGGCCCGGCTTTCCGGAGCCGACCGGTTTGCCGTCGAGAGCGACGACTGCGAGCACTTCCTTCGTCGAGGAGGTCACCCAGAGCTCGTCGGCGCTTCTGACTTCCTCCTCCGGTACCGCGCGCAACTCCACCGGAATGGCGCATGCTGCAGCGAGCTCGAGCACCACGTCGTAGGTAATGCCGGGCAGGATCAGGTGGTTCTTGGGCGGGGAAAGCAACCGGCCGTTCCTGATGGCGAAGACGTTGCTCGCCGAGGCTTCCGTCAGATGGCCGTCGCGGAACAGCACGACCTCCGCCGCGCCGGCCTCGGCCGCGGACTGCCGCAGCAGGCAGTTACCCAGCAGAGAGACCGATTTAACATCGCACTTCAGCCAGCGATAGTCGACCGCCGTGATGCACGGCACGCCGTTCTCGACCAAGTCTCTGGCCGGCGTCACCAGCGGACTCGACATCATGAACACGGTCTGCCTGGATTCCTTCGGGAAGGCGTGATCGCGTGCAGCGACGCCGCGCGTGACCTGCAGATAGACCGACTGGTCCTCGCCGGCGTGGCGCGCGACGAGGTCGTGGATCAACCGCGCCCAGTCCGCCCCGGTCATGGGATTCGCGAGCCGGATCGCATCGAGGCTGCGCTGGAGCCGCGCAAGATGCTCGGGCAGGCGGAACGGGCGCCGCGAATAGACGGGAATGACCTCGTAGACACCGTCGCCGAAGATGAACCCGCGATCGAGCACGGGGACGCGCGCCTGGTCGAGGGGCATGAATTCACCGTTCAGGTAGACGGTTTCGGTCATCGTGATCTCCCTAGTTGAAAAACAGCCGGAGCGCGTCCCAGCCGCGCCCGAAGATGCCGGCGAGTGGCACCTCCTCCAATGCTACTACAGGAAAATCCCCGTATGGCTGGCCGTCGAGACTGAGCTTCAAGGTGGCAACCTTCTGCCCGGCGCCGATCGGGGCGAGCAGCGGCTGCAGGCTCTCTATGCTGGCCTGGAGCTTGTCGCCGCTTCCTTTGGGCAGCGCCAGGTTGAGATCGGCGGTGAATCCCGCCTTGACCTCGTTCGCCGCTCCTTTCCAGACGCGCAGCGTCGTGACGGGCTGGTCCTTCGCGTAAAGCCGCACGCCGTCGTAGAACTGGAATCCGTGGTTCAGCAGCTTCTGGCTTTCGGATGCGCGCGCCGCTTCGGACGCCGCGCCGATCATGACCGAGATCAGCCGGCGCTCGCCGCGCCGCGCGGAGCTGACGAGGCAGTAGCCGGCGTTTTCGGTGTGGCCGGTCTTGACCCCGTCCACCGTCGGATCGGTCCAGAGCAGCCGGTTGCGGTTCGGCTGGGTGATGTTGTTGTAACGAAACTGTTTCTGGGAATAGAGCGGATAGTACTCCGGGAAGTCGCGGATGAGGGCCGCAGCGAGGAGCGCGAGGTCCTGCGCGGTGGCGTAATGCTGGGGATGCGGCAACCCGGTGGCGTTTGCGAAACTGGAGTTCTTCAGCCCCAGGCGCTGCGCCTCCCGGTTCATCAGTTGCGCGAACGCTTCCTCGCTTCCGGCCACGGTCTCGGCGAGGGCGATGGAAGCGTCGTTGCCCGACTGCACGATCAGACCGCGGAGCAGATCGTCCACCGTCACCTGCGTGCCGACCTCGATGAACATGCGGGATCCCTCGGCGCGCCGGGCCTGCGCCGAAACGGTCACGGCCTGATCGCCCCGGATCACTTTTTTCCTGAGCGCGGCGAAAACGAGGTACGCCGTCATCAACTTCGTGAGAGAGGCGGGCTCGGCGCGTTGCTGCGCGTTGTGCGCAACCAGCACCTGCCCGGCGTTGAAGTCGTACAACAGATAGGACTTCGCGGCGAGCACCGGCGGTCGCGGCACTGACAGCACGGGTTGCTGGGCCTGGACGCAGAAGGAAACGAGCAGGGAAAGCGCAAGCAGAATCGAACGCATGGCGAGGCGGGATTATAAAACATTATTCGAATCAATAATGTGAGCTGCGGCCTTGCGGGGTCTTGAAATCGCAATCGGGAATCCCATATTCAATACACGGCGCCATTGCGCCACTTCGATATACAGGAGACGAATCATGGCAAATGTGAACCGCTACACCCCGTTCGACGATACGCTGGACGAGCTTTTTCGCGGCTTTTTCGTGCGCCCGGTCAATTTTGAAGGCCATTCCCCGGCCGCGGCGCAGTTCCGCGTAGAGGTAGCCGAGAAGGACAACGCCTACGTGCTGCGCGGCGAGCTTCCCGGCGTGAAGAAGGACGACATCAGCATCACGATCGACGGCGATACCGTCGCCATCGCCGCCGAAGTCAAGAACGAAAAGGATGCGAAGGACGGCGAACGCGTGCTGCGCTCCGAGCGGCACTACGGCAAGCTCTACCGTGCCTTTACGCTCGGCCAGGCGGTGGATGAAACTACTGCCCAGGCCCGGTATGCGGATGGCGTGCTGGAACTGACGCTGCCCAAGAAGGCCGCGGTCCAGGCGAAGCGGATCAGCATCCAGTAAAAACGGCGGCGGACGCCGCCGTTTTTTACCAAGGGAAATTGAATGGATAGCATTCGCTGTTAAGTGCACGCATAGTGCACATTTAAAAAAGCGGCAGGTCGTCAGACTTGCCGCTTTTTTTTCCCGTAGAATAGCGCGCAAGCCGACAACCAGAGTTCCTTGCGCCCGTTCCATGGCCCTCACCGGCACTACCGCCGCCGACAGAGCGAAAATCCTCGCCGAGGCGCTGCCGTACATTCAGCGTTTCCACGGCAAGACCATCGTCATCAAGTACGGCGGCAACGCGATGACCGATGAGAAGCTCAAGAAGAGCTTCGCCCGTGACGTGGTGCTGCTGAAGCTGGTGGGGATGAACCCGGTCGTGGTGCACGGCGGCGGACCGCAGATCGACGAATTGCTGAAGCGGTTCGGCAAGAAAGGCGAATTCGTGCAGGGCATGCGGGTGACCGATGCCGAAACGATGGACGTCGTGGAGATGGTCCTGGGCGGGCAGGTCAACACGGAAATCGTCACCCTCATCAACCAGCATGGCGGGCGGGCCGTGGGCCTGACCGGCACCGACGCCGGGCTGATCCGGGCGAAGAAAATGCTGGTACGGGCCAACGACGGATCCGACGAGCGTATCGACATCGGCCAGGTGGGCGAAGTCGAGAGCATCGATCCGGAGATCGTGCACCGTCTGCACACGCATGATTTCATCCCGGTGATCGCCCCTCTGGGGGTGGGCAAGAAGGGGGAAACCTACAACATCAATGCCGATCTCGTGGCCGGCAAGCTGGCCGAGATACTCAAGGCCGAGAAGTTGATCGTGCTCACGAACACTCCGGGAGTGCTCGACAAGAACGGCAACCTGCTGACCGGGCTGTCCGCGCGCAAGATCGACGAGCTCTTCTCCGATGGCACGATTTCGGGGGGCATGCTGCCCAAGATCAGCTCGGCCCTCGACGCGGTGAAGAACGGCGTGAACACGTGCCACATCATAGACGGACGCGTTGAGCATGCGCTGCTGCTCGAAGTGCTCACCGACGAAGGCGTCGGAACGCTCATCCGCCGCCGGTAAACGAGGTTTCGAGTTTCGAGTTTTGAGTTTCGAGTCAAGAACCCCGCTTGGCGATGCCGAACTTCAAACCCGAAACCTGAAACTCGAAACTCGAAACTGAACGATGTGGCGGCGCGCCTGGATATTCGATCTCGACAACACCCTGCACAACGCGGCAGCGCACGTCTTCCCGCACATCAACCAGTCGAT
>CAZQJF010000038.1:11348-12539 GCA_964593735.1 uncultured Streptomycetaceae bacterium
ATCGAGCACACGCGTTATCGCCCCAAGCCCGACAGCTACGGATTTCTGCGGCTGTGCCGGTTGAACCACCTGCGGCCCCGACGCTGTATCATGGTCGAGGACATGCTCGAGAATCTGCGGACCGCGGCGAGCCTCGGTATGAAAACCGTGTGGATCACGAAGTCGGCCCGGGCGCCCGGCTACGTGGACGTGAAGGTGGCGAGCCTCCTGCAGTTGCGTGGCAGACTGTCAGGTTTGCATTAGGTTAGAGACAGGCTGCCAGAGGCAAGACCGCCTGGGGATGTGGGATGAAACGCGGCAGAATTAGTCCTCCTGGCCGGTCCTGGAGATCGCACCGGGCTTTCGAACCGAGGTCTTTACGACTCCAATTGTGCCGGTTGCTTGCGGGCGGTCTTGCGTGAGGAGCTTGTCGGGCGAGAATCCGACAAGCTCCTGGATGATGGTGCATTTACAATAGGAGCCGTGGCCGACATGGCGGCGAAGACGGGCGAGCGCAAGCACCAGATCCTGCAGACCGTGGCGCAGATGCTGGAGCAGCCCGCCAGCGAGAAGGTCACGACCGCGGCCCTCGCTAAGCGCCTGGAGGTGTCCGAAGCCGCCCTCTACCGGCATTTCAGGGGCAAGGCCCAGATGTTCGAGGGGCTGATCGAGTTCATCGAGCAGACCGTGTTCGCGCTCATCAACAAGATCACCACCGAGGAAAAGAGCGGGTTGCGGCAGGTCGAGGCCATCATCGGCGTGCTGCTGGGCTTTGCGCAGAAGAACCGGGGCATGACCCGCGTGCTGATCGGCGACGCGCTGGTCAACGAGGACGAGCGGCTGCAGGCGCGCATCAACCAGCTGCACGACCGCCTGGAAGCCGTGCTCAAGCAGGCGCTGCGCTTCGGCGTGACGCAGAAGGAGATCGCCGGTGAGGTGGACGTGACGGCGCAGGCGAACGCCCTCATGAGCTACGTTACCGGCCGCTGGCACCAGTTCGCGAAGAGCGGCTTCAAGCGCGACCCGGTGGAATCGTGGAACAGGCAGTGGCGACAGCTCATGGAAGGGATCATCGCTTAGCGCCCATAACGGCCGACCGCCTCTATCGGGAACACCGTTTCTGATGATCCGGCCCGCCACTGGCAAGATCACCGTGTTACGGGCGCTTAGCAGTTTGTTGAAAATCGCCAAAAGAACCGTTCGTATTGAGCG
>CAZQJF010000039.1:0-12407 GCA_964593735.1 uncultured Streptomycetaceae bacterium
TTGAACCTTGAACACCCGCCCCGGGCGGGTTTGACATTCCGCCCCGGGGCGGGTAACGTTTCCCCCGCATCACACCGCGCCGATTTGATTTTCAGATTGCGGGCGCGTTACAAATCCGGCTAAAGAGAAAACCTCACAAGGTTTTTCGGACCCGGCCCGCGCAAGCTCGCCGGGTTTTGCTTTTTGGAGTTCCAGTTTGGATACGGGAGTCCCTTCGCAATCGGTCGGCGCGGTCACCCCGCAGACCGCGAAATTCACCGGGCCGGTGCGGCTGAAGAGCGGCGCGGTGATGGACGAGTACGAGCTCGTCTACGAAACCTACGGCACGTTGAATGCCGAACGCTCGAACGCCGTGCTGGTGTGCCACGCGCTAAACGCATCTCATCACGTCGCCGGCTGGTACGCGGAAGAACCCGCCAACGTCGGCTGGTGGGACAACATGATCGGCCCGGGAAAGCCGCTCGATACCAACCGCTACTTCGTCGTCGGCGTCAACAACCTGGGCGGCTGCCATGGGTCGACCGGGCCGGCGAGCGTCAATCCGAAAACCGGCAGTCCCTGGGGTGCGGATTTTCCGGTCGTCACGGTCGAGGACTGGGTGGCCACCCAGGCGCGGCTGGCCGACCATCTCGGCATAGCGCGGTTCGCCGCGGTGATGGGCGGCAGCCTGGGCGCGATGCAGGCCCTGCAGTGGTCGGTAAGTTACCCCGAGCGGGTGCGCCACTCGCTCCTGATCGCTTGCGCGCCCAACCTGTCCGCGCAGAACATCGCTTTCAACGAGGTCGCGCGCCAGGCGATCATCACCGATCCCGATTTCCACGGCGGCCACTACTACGCGCTCAGCACGCGGCCCGTGCGGGGGCTGCGCGTGGCGCGCATGGTGGGCCACATCACGTACCTGTCGGATGACGAGATGGCGAGCAAGTTCGGCCGGCAGTTGAAGCACGGCAAGCTGAACTACAACTTCGACACCGAGTTCGAAATCGAGTCCTACCTGCGCCACCAGGGCAGGAAGTTCTCGGAGTACTTCGACGCCAATACCTACCTCAGGATCACCAAGGCGCTCGACTACTACGACCCCGCTTTCGAGCACGGAGGCAGTCTGGCAAAAGCGCTCGCGCCGGCGCGGGCGAGCTTTCTCGTCATCTCGTTCACGACCGACTGGCGTTTTTCCTCCCAGCGCTCGCGCGAGATCGTAAAGGCGCTGCTCGAGAGCCGCCGCAACGTCACCTATGCGGAGATCAACGCGCCGCACGGGCACGATGCGTTCCTGCTCGATGACCCGCGCTACCACCGCCTGGTGTCGGCGTATTTCGACCGCATCGCGCAGGAGAACGCGCCTCGCGTCGAAGACAAGAACGCGGCTGATTCCTTCCACCTATGAGAAACGGCAGCGGCATCCAGCGGGCGGACTTCGCGGCGATCGCGGGCTGGATACGCCGGAACTCCAGCGTGCTCGACCTCGGGTGCGGCGACGGCACTCTGCTCAGGTACCTGCGCGAGACCCGGGGCGTGAGCGGATACGGCGTGGAAATCGACGATGGCGGCGTGCTCGAGTGCGTGAAGAACGGCGTCAACGTCATCCAGAGCGACCTCGAGCACGAGCTGTCGGAGTTCGCGGACGGCTCCTTCGACTACGTCATCCTGTCCCAGACTCTGCAGGCGGTGCGCCACAGCGAGCGCATAGTGCGAGAGATGCTGCGCGTGGGGCGCGAGGGCATCGTCACCTTTCCCAACTTCGGCTACTGGAAGAACCGCCTGCAGGTGGCGGGCGGCCGGATGCCGGTGTCGGATAACATCCCCTACGAATGGTTCGACACGCCGAACATACACTTGTGCACGATCGCAGACTTCGAGCGCTTCTGCGCCGGCCGCGGCGTGAAGATACTCGAGCGCAAAGTACTGACCGACGATCACCCGGTAACGCTGTGGCCCAATCTGCTCGGAGCGCTTGCCGTGTATCATTTCGGTAACGGCGCCACGGCCGCGACCGGTCGGAAATGAAACTGAAGCGTTCGACCTGGCTGGATCTCTTTGCCACGACCGACGGCGGATCGCGGTCTCTTACGCGGGCTACCCGCCAGGCGCTGTACAAGCTGGACGACGCGCTGTTCGAGCTGTGGAACCTGGGCGAGAACGTGCTGCTCGCGTGGACGCACGAGGGCCGCGAGCTGCGCGTGCTGGCCGTGCGCCACTACGAAATAGCGGAAGCGGCCGTTCGCAAGCCCGCGCACTCCGAAGCCGCGATTACTCCGACCGACCTCATCAACTACATCCTGGCGGGCCCGAAATACCTTGTGCCCGACCAATTCGACCGCGCGTGCCGGGTATTGGAGCGAGCTGCGCACATCATCACGGTGGACTTCGACCCGGCGCGGGACGTCGAGCTCGGGCTGATAAGCAATCTGGTGCGGCGCTACGGCGTGTCGCTGGTGAAAGGACGCGCTGTGGTGCTGGTGGACGCCGTGGAGTTCTCGCTGCACTCGCCGCTCGAGCAGGTGGCCATGCTGAACAGCCTGGCCTACTCGGTGAACTCCGCGCATCGGCAGCTATTGTCCAAAGACGTACATATCAACTTCGCGCGCAGCACGACCGGCGACGGCTTCTATCTCTGGAATCGCTCGGCATCGGTCGATGCGAACATTGCGCTCTACAAGCTGGCGATGATGATACTCGCCGACAACGCGGTCGCTCAGAGCAAGGCCCGCCGCTCATGGGTGCCCCGGCTGCGCGCCGCCTTCCACGTCGGAGAGCACTACGAGTTCCACCAGGTCGAGGCGCTGAACCCGACGACCTTCAGCTATATCGTCGGTCCGGTGACCATCGATCTGTCGCGGATGGTCGAGAAGGCCCTCCCCGGCCAGATATTGGTCGGCCAGTTCGAGATCGAGGTCAGCGACGAAGGGGAGAACCGGACGGTACGTTACGACACCCTCGGTTTCATCGAGAAGACCGCCGCCACTCTCGACCAGTTGAAAGGGCTCGAGATCGCGGGCGATCAGGTCGAAAGCATGCGCTGTTACCTCACCGGTCAGAGCCCCTCCGGCGGCCGCTATCCCGTGAATCGCTATCGAATCCGCGACAAGCACGGCGCCTTGCGCCCGGTCTACAACGCCAAGTTGAACATCCATCGCCAGCGGGCAGAGCCGATCTACCTGGGAATCCAGAACGACGGCCTCGGCGCATTCGATACGACCGAAGTGGAGGTTTTGAACCGCTGAAATCAATGCGGCGGCCGGCTCTTCGATCCCGGCAGGCGGCCCGAACCGACGCTGCCGGTGGCGCCGGACTTGTCGATTGCGACAGCGACCGCGGTATTGGCGTAGCGGGTGGAATTGACGATCGCAACGTAGCCGGGTATCGAGTGGGAGATGCCGCCATGGAACGAGTTGTTCCAGTGGCTCAACCCTTTCGAGGTGAGACCGGCATTGAGCGGATGACGCTGGGCCGCGACGGGAATGGCCGGCTCGTTCTCTCGACGGCCGGGGCCCCAGAGGGTGACGTGCCCCAGCAGCTCGGCTCGCAGAAACGAGTCACGGTGGAGCCACCATTCCGAGCCGGGAAATTCGCCAGCGACGAGCGAGACTATCCCGAGCCCGCTGCCGCTGCCGGCCCAGTTGACCGCGTTGACCAGGTGCCCGAGCGCGCCATCCCAACAGCTGCGTCCGGTGATCGGCGGACTGCAGGCCAATCGCCGTCCGCTGCTGTCAAGCGGGGCGTTGCCGCTATCGCCGGATATCATGTGGACATCCGCGTCGGCTCCGGTGATAAAAGTCCGGTCCCCGCGCGCCACCTCGATTGCGGTTTTGTTCTTCAGAATCCCGCTGTAATCGGGTGATGCGCCACCTGACCTGGTGTCCGGTCCGGCAGGCGGGGGGTGTTGTCCGGTATGAAAAGCCTCCCCGCTGTGTATGACGAGGACATGATACCTGCCGAACGCGGGCGGCGGCGAACCGGGCCGGAAGAACGCGACCCGCCATCTGATTCCGCCGGATTGCGGAAGGGTGTGGACTGCATCCGAAAGCTTCTGGACTGTTTGAACGTAGGTGGAGCCGGGGTGGGCGTAGGTGTACCAGATCACGTCGATGGTTCGCGCCCACACCCCTGACGGTGCGAGCCCCAGCAGCCCTGTCACCAGCAGCGCTATTTTCCCCGGGATGAGGATTCGCGGGCGGCGCACGGTCACGGAATTCCCTGCCGTTCCGTTTGATTATCGGCATTCAAGAAGAGCGCAATATCGATTTCGGCGTCACCCACCCGTCAGCGCCCCTTCGGCGGTTGTACCGTGTTCACGCCGAACGCGCCGCTCAGTTCGGAAGTCGGTGACCGCCGTATGACAAGCCGGTCGCCGTCGGCCGGCCTGATCGTCGTGTCCTTCTGCCCGCCCGGCCAGTCGAATCTGAGCTCCTCCGATTTGCACTGCGTATGGGTGCGGATCTGCCGCGGCGCAAGCGGAAAAGACTTGCCGCCGAGCCGGTAGTGGATCGGGGCATTCGACCGGTTGGCGACGGTGAACTTCACCGATTGTGACGCCGGGCGGCCGAATATCTGCACGGCGTAGTACTCGCCGGCCCTGCCGCCGCGCGCGACGGCAACGCCGGTTTGCGTAACGTCGGGATCGAGCATGTTCCTGCGGTGTCCGGGCGAATTCTTCCACCCCTCCACGAATCGCTGCGTCAGCTCGCGCGTCGCAAAATCCGCGGAGCTGAATTGATAGGCTATGTTCTCGGCAATGATGCAATAGTCGTAGCCGTGCGCGCGCGCCCGGGCCGCCGGGGTAGCGTCGTCGGCGCTGTGGCTGAACCGGCCCGTCTTCGCCATATGCCCGGCAAAGGAGCGCGCCGTTTCCTGCAGCCGGTCGTTGACTTCGCCTTTGCCGCGGCCTTCCTGCGCCCGAAACGCGTTGGTCAGGCTTACGACGAGTTGGGCGACCTGGTCTACGTCGGGCTCGCTTCTCTGCTGGGCGGCACCGTTGCCGGCGGCGAGCGCCCATGGCAGCGCGAGCAGACCGAGAAGCGCGCGGTAGATACGCACGGGAAGGCGGGGTTCCACTCGTTAAGATTGCGATCCGCGCCGCTGATTCCCGGATAGTTCAGTCACTTTCGGCGAACGCGAGCCGGATTCCGAGATAGACAAAGACGGTTCCCATCTCAAAAACGAAAAACAGGAATTAGCCACAGATACACACAGATAAACACAGATTCCAACAGCCACTTCGACGATCGCATAACTGTGTGTGGTTTGGCCGCCGCTCAATAGCTCTTTGGTTTGGGGTTGACCTTATCTGTGTGTATCTGTGTGTATCTGTGTTTATCTGTGGCTCTAGCAGTCTGTTGAAATTCTCCGTTCGCGCTGAGCGTAGCGCCGCAGGCGCGGAGTCGAAGCGTGCCAACTACCTGATTGTAAGTCGTTCATATTTCGACTCCGCTTCGCTACGCTCAATACGAACGGCTCTCTTGGCGATTTTCAACAAACTGCTAGACGTGTTTTTGAGGCCCATACTCATGACTGGCGTAGGCGAGTGATTAGTTCACGATCCAGGCACGATCCGCCCGCGGCAATCGCCGAAGCCTATGGACGCGTAACCGTCGCGACGCGCCGCGGCGCGCAGGATGATTTCGTCGCCATCTTCCACGAATGTGCGGGTCTCGCCGGACGGCAGCTCGATGCGGGTATTTCCGTCGTCGCAGAGCTCGGCAAGGCTGCCGAAACCGGAACGCTCCGGCGCCGAAATCGTGCCGCTGCCGAAAAGGTCTCCCGCCTGGAGGTTGCACCCGGCGCTGGCATGGTGCGCAACCATCTGCGCGAGAGTCCAGTAGAGATGGCTGACATTGGACAGCGCCAGCCGGTGGGGCGGCATGCTCTTCGCCCGCATGGCCTCGGTGAGGATCAGTGCCTCGATCTGCACGTCCAGGGCGCCCTGGGCCTGGTCCGTCTCGTCCCACAGATAGGGCAGCGGCTGCGGGTCGCCGGCCGGCCGCACCGGCTGCGGCCGGCGAAACGGGACGAGCGCCTCCATTGTGACCACCCACGGCGAGATCGTGGTGCCGAAGTTCTTGGCGAGGAACGGGCCGAGCGGCTGCATCTCCCACCGCTGGATATCGCGTGCCGACCAGTCGTTCAACATGCACAGGCCGACGACGTGCCCCGCAGCCTCGGCGATCGGGATCGGCTCGCCCAGCTCGTTGCCGGGACCTATCCAGACGCCCAGTTCCAGCTCGATATCGAGCTTCAGGCACGGGCCGAAGCTTGGCGCATCATCGCCCGGGAGCATGCGTTGGCCGCGAGGGCGCCGTATGGGGACACCGGACACCACCACCGACGAAGCCCTGCTGTGATAGGCAACCGGAACGTACTTGTAGTTGGGCACGAGCGGCGGCTGCCGCCCTCCCCGCACGCCGGCGTTATAGGCATGGTGGATACCGGCGAAAAAATCGGTATAGGCGCCGATTGCCGCCGGCAATTGCAGCGTGCAGTCGGCAGCTTTGCGCAGCAACCGGGACGCCAGCCCCGACACCTTTTCACCCTCGCCGCCGGTGGCAAGCAGCGACGACAGCCGCTTGCGCAAAGCCGAGCGCGGACCTTTTGCCAGCCGCATGTATGCATTCAGCGAAGTCCCGGCGGCCGCGGTCGCGGCTTTCTCGGCCTCGCCCGAAAACAGGCCCGCTTCGAGCGCCGCCTCGAGATCGAGTATTTCGTCGCCGATCGCGATGCCGCCGCGCGGTCGTTCCCCGTGCGGACTGAAGACGCCGAGGGGCAGATTCTGAATCGGGAACTCGGGGTGACCGTTCGCCGACGCCACCCAGCTGCGGCGACGCACGTCATGTGTTTCGTCTATCAGGGCTGTCATCGTTCGGCTCCTTCTATTGGTGACAATTCCTGGTGATGAAGTGATGAAGTGATCGTTGATGGGTGATGAGGTCAACCAGTTACTGGAATGGTATCCGGAAGATTTCCTCTGCGCGAATTTCACATGTTGGTCCGCACCACCTCATCACTTCATCACTTCATCACCAGCGATAGTCACTTGATCGGCGGATCCGCGAGGCGGGTGATCCAGCGCAGCAGTACCAGTCCCGGGATCGCGATCACCGCGCACAGCAGAAAGAACCCCTGCCATCCCAGCCATTCGGCCAGCCAGCCGGTCGGTGCGGAAGCAAAGACGCGAGGCACTCCCGTCAGGCTCGTGAGCAGCGCGTACTGCGTCGCCGTGAAGCGCCGGTCGGTGAGCCCCGCCATGAAGCCGACGAAAGCCGCCGTGCCGAGCCCGGCGGTGAAATTCTCGATCGCGACCACGGTCGCGAGCGCCGCAGCGCCCGCGTCGAGCCCCGCGAGCACCACGAATCCCAGCGTGGAGAGCATCTGGCCCAGGCCGAACAGCCACAATGCGCTCGTCATGCCGATACGCAGAATCCAGATGCCGCCCAGCGTGCCCCCGGCGATGGTGGCCCAGAAACCGAACAGCTTGACCACCGTCCCGATCTCTACTTCGCTGTAGCCCCGTTCAAGATAGAACGGCGTCGCCATCGATGACGCCATGGTGTCGCCCAGCTTGTAGAGCAGGATGAAAGCGAGCGTGAGCCATGCGCCGTTGCGCGCAAAGTAGTCGCGAAACGGCAGGAACACCGCGTCCGCCAGCGTCCGGGGGCGGCCCTCGGGCAGCGGCGGTTCCGGCGCGAGCAGCGTGACCACGACGCACGCCGCCATGATCACGGCCATCAGCCGGTACATGGTCTCGTAGCTATAGCTGCCCGCGAGGATCAGCCCGCCCCCGCCCGCCAGCAGCAAGCCGACGCGGTAGCCGTTTACATAAAGCGCGGAGCCGAGGCCGAGCTCGATATCGGCCAGGCTTTCCCGCCGGTACGCGTCCACGACTATGTCCTGGGACGCGGAAAAGAAAGCCACCAGCAACGCCGCCGCCGACACCGGCCACAGGTCACCGGGTGACGGGTGCGAAAAGCTCAACGCGAAAAGCGCCGCCGCGACCGCGACCTGCGCGATGAGCAGCCAGCCGCGCCGGCGCCCGAGCAGCGGCGGCGCGAAGCGGTCGAACAGCGGCGACCAGAAAAATTTCAGCGTGTAGGGAAGGCCGACCAGCGCGAAGAGCCCGATGCTGCCCAGGTCCACACCGCTGCGTTTCAGCCACGCCTGCAGCACCGACCCGATGAGCAGCAGCGGCAGCCCCGAGGCGAACCCCATCAACAGCGCGACCAGCATGCGGCCGCTGAATATCGCGGCCAGGGTCGCCCGCCAGGTAGGCGGTGCGGCCGGTCCGGACGCGCGGGGGCTCATCACTTCAACGCGAAATCGTAGTCGATGGTGAGGGGCGCATGGTCCGAGAAACGCTCCGTCCTGTAGATCGAGACGCGCCGGGCGGCCGCGGCAAATTTCGGGGTGGCGATCTGGTAGTCGATGCGCCATCCGACGTTTTTTTCCCACGCCCGGCCGCGATTCGACCACCACGTGTACTGCTCCGCGCGCGCATCGACGAGACGGAACACGTCCACCCACAGGAGCTCGTCGAACACGCGCGTGAGCCAGCTCCGCTCTTCGGGCAGGAACCCGGAGTTCTTGCGGTTGCCGCGCCAGTTCCTGAGGTCGATCTCCTTGTGCGCGATGTTCCAGTCGCCGCACAGGACGATTTCGCGGCCGCACGCCGCGAGCTCTTTGAGGTGAGGGAAGAAATAGTCCATGAATTTGAACTTGATCGCCTGGCGCTCGGGCCCGCTGGAGCCCGAAGGCAGGTACACCGAGATCACGGAGAGCGGCCCGAAGTCGGCGCGCAGGTAGCGCCCTTCCCGGTCGATGTCGCGGTTGCCGAGACCTTCCTCGATCCGGTCGGGCTCGCGCAGGCTATACAGGCCGACCCCGCTATAGCCCTTCTTATCGGCGCAGTGGAACAAGCCCCGGTAGCGCTTCGGATCGCGCATTTCGGGGGTAATGTCTCCGGGCTGCGCCTTGAGCTCCTGCACGCACACGACGTCCGCGCGCTGCCGGGGCATCCAGCCGAAGAAGCCCTTGCGGGCCGCCGAGCGAATGCCGTTCACGTTCAGCGTTATAATTTTCATCGCAACATAGGACCAGCCGACCCCGGTGCCCTTACGACCGTACGCGACCGTACGCGACCGTACGCGACCGGACGCGACCGGACGCGACCGGACGCGCTGCCGGCGCGCCGGTCAATGTGCCCGAGTCAGCACTCATGAAAGCAGAAATGGCGTCCGACTACAGGCAAGAGTTCATCCGCTTCACCATCGACCGGAACGCGCTGCGCTTCGGTGAATTCAAGACCAAGGCCGGGCGCCTGTCTCCGTATTTTTTCGACGCCGGGCTTTTTTTCGAAGGCGCGGCGCTGAAGCGGCTGTCCCAATTCTACGCGAAAGCCATTCTCGCAAGCGGCATCCAGTTCGACATGCTGTTCGGCCCGGCATACAAGGGCATCCCGCTCGCCGCCGCGGTCGCAATCGCGCTGGCCGACGCCGGGCGGGACACCAGCTACAGCTTCAACCGCAAGGAAGCAAAAGACCACGGAGAGGGCGGAACCGTGATCGGTGCCACACTCGGGGGCCGCGTACTGATCGTGGACGACGTGATCTCCGCGGGCACGTCGGTGCGCGAGTCTGTCAACCTGATACGGGGCTCGAACGCTATACCCTGTGGCGTGGCAATCGCGCTCGACCGCATGGAACGCGGCGCGGGCGAGCTTTCCGCCGTGCAAGAGGTGGAACGAAGCTATAATATTCCGGTAATCAGCATCGCGCGCCTGGACGACCTGGTGGGCTATCTCGAAGGGGACTCCGGACCGGCGTCACACATGGAGGCGATCAGGAAGTACCGTAAACAGTATGGAGTCTAAGGTCATGATCACTACTGTGCGCACTGGCGTTAGCGCCGCGCTTGCCGCCGTTTTTGCCTTCGTCCTGGCGGGCGCGTTCGGAGCGTCTGCGCTTGCGCAGTCCAAGGACGGCAAGGGCAGGATCATCTGCTGGAAGGACAAGAGCGGGAAAGTCGTGGGCTGCGGGGACAAGGTGCCGCAGGAGTACCAGAACAGCGCGACCCGGGAGATGGACCGGCGCGGCGTGACCCGCGCCACGACCGAGTCGGCCGAGGACGCAGCCAAGCGCCGCGCGGTGGAGCAGGAGGCAGCCAAGGTAAGAGCCGAGGACCAGAAACGGCTCGCGGAGCAGAAGCGCCAGGACGCGGCGCTGCTCAACACCTTCTCGAACGAAAAGGAGATCGACCAGAAGCGCGACCGCGACCTCCAACAGATAGACCTGCAGTTGACCCAGTTCAAGGTATCGCTCAAGAACGCCACCGACCGCCATATCGAGGCCAAGGCGCGCAGCGACGCCGGCGCGAAAGACAAGAAAACGTCCGACATGCTCAAGGATGATCTGACCAAGTCCGCCGGGGAGAAGCAGCGGCTCGAGCAGACCGTCACCGCGAAGGAGAAGGAGAAAGACGAGATCCGCCTGCGCTACGCGGAGCAGAAGAAGCGCTATCTGGAGCTGAGGGGAGGCGAAACCACCGCGGCCAACCCATCCGGCCCCCGGCCCATAGAGCGCGCCCGGTAGCGGTTTGATGGGGCGTGATGGGTGATGCGTGACTGATACGGCGTGACTGATTGATGGTGCGTGACTAACTGCAGGAAAACTGACTGGAGTATGCAAACGCGGCGCCCGGAGCGCCGCGTTTTGTTTTAACCGCTGGTAACAAGATGAGGGGAGGACCCTCGCTATCGCACTCCCCTCGTGCTCCCCACATCAGGGGAAATTCTGAACACCCAGAGAGTCGTCATTCCCGCGCAGGCGGGAACCCAGGCGATTCCGTCGTTACTGGTTCCCCGCCTTCGCGAGGATGACTTGTTCCCTAAGATAACTTGCGCTTGAGGATCTCCGTTACCTGCTGCGGATTGGCCTTGCCCCTGGTGAGCTTCATCGCCTGGCCGACCAGCGAGTTGAACGCCTTTTCTTTGCCCGCGCGGTAGTCCTCGACCTGCTTGGGATTTGCGCCGAGTACTTCGTCGCAAATCCTCTCCAGTTCTCCACTATCCGAGATCTGCCTTAGGCCCTTTTCTTCAATAATCCTATCGGCCCAATCTACGTCGTGTTCAGGCCGCGGTTGAGGATATCCTAGACCATGCCGTATCGCGTGTTGCATGCCCACCTCATTACACATCATCGCAAACACGTCTTTCGCAATCTTGTTGGATATTGTCCCGTCCTTGATCCGCCTTAGAAGTCCAGCAAGTTGCCCCGGCGTTACCGGACAGTCCTCGAAGAACCTCTCATTCATGTTCAGATAGGCCGCAACCTCTCCCAATACCCAGTTTGCACCGAGCTTCGGATCGTCAGGCAGCGATTTGACAGCCGCCTCATAGTAATCGGCTGTTGCCCGATCGGCAGTTAGAGTCAACGCATCGTAGGCGGATAGGCCGTATTGCGTCCGAAACCGTTCCCGCCTCGCGCCTGGTAATTCCGGCATATCTATATTTATTTTCCTGATCGACTCATCGCTAATTTCTAGCGGCAACAGATCAGGATCAGGAAAATAGCGGTAGTCGTGCGCATCTTCCTTGGAGCGCATCGCGCGCGTCTCGCCTGTGTCCGGATCGAAGAGCACCGTCGCTTGCTCGATCCTGCCGCCATTCTCCAATGTCTCGATCTGCCACTTCGCCTCGTATTCGATTGCCTGTTGCAGGAAACGAAACGAGTTCAGATTCTTGATCTCCCGTCGCGTGCCGAGTTTGTCCGACCCTGCCGGACGCACCGAGACGTTTGCGTCACAGCGAAACGAGCCTTCCTGCATATTGCCGTCGCAGATGTCTATCCATCGCACCAGTGAGTGCACGGTCCTGGCGTAAGCCACCGCCTCCTCGGCTGAGCGCATTTCCGGCTCTGAAACAATTTCCAGCAAAGGGGTCCCGGCCCGGTTCAAGTCGATGCCAGTGAAATCATGGAAGCCTTCATGCAGCGATTTACCCGCGTCCTCCTCCAGATGGGCCCGTGTCAGGCGGATAGTCTTCTCCTTGCCATCCACATTAATGCCGATCGTGCCACCTTTCACGATTGGCGTTTCGTATTGGCTGATCTGATAACCCTTGGGGAGATCCGGGTAGAAATAGTTCTTCCGGGCAAATATGGAACGCCGGTTGATGTTCTCCGCGCTGCTTCCATTCACGGCCAGGCCAAAGCGTATTGCCTTGGCGATCGCCTCGCGGTTCGCCACCGGCAGCACGCCGGGCATTGCGATGTCCACCGCGCACGCCTGCGTGTTGGGCGGCGCGCCGAACGCCGTCGACGCGCCCGAAAACATCTTCGAGCGCGTGTTCAACTGCGCGTGGGTTTCAAGACCTATTACGACTTCCCATTTCATGTTAAATCCGGATTAACCGCCAAGACGCCAAG